>NZ_JAMYMF010000015.1:0-141026 GCF_040318415.1 Mesorhizobium sp. M1163
GGCGTTTCGGCGCCCCGTTTTCGGTCGCACCGCAATGCAAATAATTGCGAGATATTGGCGCGAGGCACCCCCCTCTGTCCTGCCGGACATCTCCCCCTCAAGGGGGGAGATTGGACGTCACCTCGGCTTTCGCCAATCACGGACGTTGCAGGAGCGAGCGGATCGCCGAAGCTGCCGATCTTCCCCCCTTGAGGGGGAGATGTCCGGCAGGACAGAGGGGGGTGCTGTCCCGCCGACATTTCCTACCAAGGCACGACACTGATCTCCGGCCAGTTCTCCCTCGCACGCGCGCCCTTCATCTCGTGCGTCTGCCGATTATCCAGTGCACGGTTCGGGGTAACGCGAAACGAGAAGATGTCGTCGAGCCCGAACGGCGCCACGAGCGCGAGTTGCCCATCGGTGCCGAATCTAACGCCGACCGCATGGGTTTTCGAAGCGAAATAGGACAGCGCCTCGGCGGACGACGACAGTCTGGGATAGGAACCGCCAAAGCGCGCCTCAAACCACAGATGCACCCGCGCCTGGTTGCGCACTTCGACCGGCAGCGTCAGTCCTTCGAACTGCTTCGCCGCCCGGCGGATGACCGTGTCCTCGGCCTCGTAAGACAGATCGCTCTCATCGAAATAGAACAGATCGACATCACGAATGCCATATCCCGAAGGCTTCGCCGTCAGATGATTCCAGACGCTGTTGTAAAGCGCGCCGGACACGACCAGCCAGTCGGGGAGGTCGAGCGCCCGTACCCGCGACAGCGTCTCGCCGACCAGCGGATCGGCCGAGACGATATCGAGAAAGGCTGCACGCTGTTCCTCGAAGGGCAGCCCTGAATAGCGCAAATGGTTCATCGCCCTTTGGAGGGCGATTCGCCATGCGTCCGCAATCCCTCAGCCGCGCAGCACGCCGCCGGTCTGTTTGCCGACATTCTCGACGATGCGCTTGGCCAGCGCCTCGAAATCCTCGTCGGTCAGCGTCTTTTCGACCGGCTGGATCGAAACTTCGATGGCGATCGACTTCTTCGTCGCGCCGAGCGCTGCACCCTCGAAAACATCGAACACCGAGACGCCGGAAATCAGCTTCCGGTCTGCGGCAAGGGCGGCGCGAACGAGTGTGCCGGCTTCGACCGCCTTGTCGACGACAAAGGCGAAATCGCGCTTGACCGCCTGGAAGGCGGACAGATCCAGCCTCGGCTTTGTCCGCGTCGGCTTGGCCTTCGGCTCGGGCACGGCATCGATGAACACCTCAAACCCGCAAAGCGGACCGGAGACGTCAAGCGCCTCCAGCGTCTTCGGGTGGAACTCGCCGAACGTGCCAAGGATTACCTTCGGCCCGAGCTTGATCGTGCCGGAGCGGCCGGGGTGATACCAGGCCGGGCTGCCGGCCTCGATCTGCAGCCGCTCGACCGGCGCGCCGCAGGCTTCGAGTGCTGCGATCGCATCGGCTTTGGCGTCGAAGACGCCGACGGCGCCGGCGTTGCCGGCCCAATGACGGCCGGAGCCCTCGAGCTTGGCGGTGCCGCGCCGAACGCCGGCGGCAACACGCCGCTGCTGGTCGGCGCCGTCGCCCTCGTAAGTGCCCGACACTTCGAACAGCGCGACATCGCCGATGCCCTTGTCGGCGTTGCGCTGCGCGGCTGCGATCAGGCCCGGCAGCAGCGACGGCCGCATGTCCGACATATCGGCGGCGATCGGGTTGGCAAGCTTCAACGCCTGCTGGCCGCCGCCGAACAATTCGGCGTGTTTTGCCGGAATGAACGACCAGGTGACGGCCTCCATCATGCCGCGCACGGCAAGTGCCCGCTTGGCGGCGCGGGTGCGGATCTGCAGCACAGTCAGGATCTTGGCGTTGACCGCGTCATGGGAACCGAGCGGCTGCGGCGCGATATTGTCGACGCCGTGGATGCGCATGACCTCCTCGACCAGGTCGGCCTTGCCGTCGACATCCGGCCGCCAGGACGGGACCGCCACATTGACGACATCGCCGGTACCCTCCGGCTTGAAGCCGAGGCGGGCAAGAATGTCGAGGCTCGTCGAGCGCGGCACTTCAATGCCGGTCAGCCGCTTCACTTCCGACAAAGGGAACGAGACGATCTTCGGCCGATGGCCGGCATAGCCGACGGCTTCGGTTTGCGCCGGCGTGCCACCGCAGAAATCGAGCACCAGCCTCGTTGCCAGTTCCACGCCGGGAACCATCATTTCCGGGTCGACGCCGCGCTCGAAGCGGTAGCGTGCATCGGTGATGATGCCGAGCGTGCGGCCGGTGCGGGCCGTGGCGATCGGGTCCCAAAGTGCCGACTCGATCAGCACGTCGGTGGTGTTCTCGTCGCAGCCGGAATGCTCGCCACCCATGATACCGGCGATCGACTCGATACCATCCTGGTCGGCGATGACGCACATCTCCGGCGTCAGCGTGTATTCGCGGCCGTCGAGCGCCAGCACCTTTTCGCCGTCGCGTGCCCGGCGCACGGTGAGGTTGCCGGTGACCTTCGCAGCGTCGAACACATGCAGCGGCCGGCCGCGGTCAAAGGTGACGTAATTGGTGATGTCGACGAGCGCGCTGATCGGCCTCAAGCCGATCGCGAGAAGCCTTTGCTGCAACCATTTCGGCGACGGTCCGTTCTTGACGCCGCGCACCAGGCGCAGCGCAAAGCCGGGACAGAGCTTCGGCGCTTCGATCGTCACCTTGACCGGCGTCTCGCCCTTGCCGGGGATCGGCTCTATCGGCGCGCTCTTCAGAGTGCCGAGCCCGCTTGCCGCCAAATCGCGGGCGATGCCATGGACGCTGGTGGCATCCGGCCGGTTCGGCGTCAGATTGATCTCGATCAGCGGATCATCGAGATGGGCATAGGCGGCGAAACTGGTGCCGACCGGCGCATCGGCCGGCAGGTCGATGATGCCGTCATGCTCCTCGGACAGTTCGAGCTCGCGCTCGGAGCACATCATGCCGTGGCTTTCGACGCCGCGGATCTTGCCGACGGTCAGCGTCACGTCGATGCCGGGGATATAGGTGCCCGGTGCTGCAAAGGCGCCGATCAGGCCGGCGCGGGCGTTCGGCGCTCCACACACGACCTGCACTGGCGCCCTGCCGTCGCCGGTGTCGACGGTCAGCACGCGAAGCCGGTCGGCGTCGGGATGCTGGACCGCCGCCAGCACCTTGGCGATGACGAAGGGGGCCAAGCTCGCCCGGTCGTCGACATGCTCGACCTCGAGGCCGATCGAGGTGAGACGTTCGACGATTTCCGCCAGCGAGGCATCGGTCTCGAGGTGATCCTTGAGCCAGGAGAGGGTGAGTTTCATGACTGTGTTCCGTCTGGTCTGGGCACGCTGGGCTTGAAGCTATGCGGTCGCGCGTCGGACATGTGCAGGAAGGCGAGTTGCCTGCGGATTTGCTGCGGCCCGATTGTCATGCGCTCAAGCCCCCAAACAGCGTCGGCATGTCGAGCGGCCTAAAACCGTAATGCGACAGCCAGCGCACATCCGCGTCGAAGAAGGCGCGCAAGTCCGGCATGCCGTATTTCAGCATGGCGATGCGGTCGATGCCCATGCCCCAGGCAAAGCCCTGGTATTCGTCGGGATCGAGCCCGCCGTAACGGAGCACATTGGGGTGGACCATGCCGCAGCCGAGGATCTCCATCCAATCTGAGCCTTCGCCGAAGCGCACCTCGCCCGGCCGCGAACGGTCGCACTGGATGTCGACCTCGAGGCTGGGCTCGGTGAAGGGGAAGAAGGACGGCCGGAAGCGCATCTTGACGCTCGGCACCTCGAAGAAGGCCTTACAGAACTCCTCCAGTACCCACTTCATGTTGGCGACGTTGGCCGATTTGTCGATCACCAGCCCCTCGACCTGATGGAACATCGGTGAGTGGGTGGCATCGGAATCCTGCCGGTAGGTCTTGCCAGGAATGACAATGCGGATTGGCGGCTTCTGCATCTCCATGGTGCGGATCTGCACCGGCGAGGTGTGGGTGCGCAAAAGCTTGCGTTCGCCCTGCTCGTCCGGCTGGAAGAAGAAGGTGTCGTGCATCTCGCGCGCCGGGTGGCCTTCCGGGAAGTTCAGCGAGGTGAAATTGTAATAGTCGGTCTCGATGTCGGGACCTTCGGCGATGGCAAAGCCGAGATCGCCGAAGATGGCCGCGATCTCGTCGATAACCTGGCTGATCGGATGGATGCGGCCGCGCTCGGCCGGCGATTGTCGCACCGGCAAGGTGACGTCGACCTTCTCGGCGGCAAGCCGTGCCGTGATCGCCACATCTTTCAGCTCGGCGCGACGGGCCGAAAGCGCCTCGGTGACGCGGTTCTTGAGGCCGTTGATTGCCGGACCTTTGACCTGGCGCTCCTCGGCGCTCATCGAGCCGAGTGTCTTCAGTATCTCGGAGACCGAACCCTTCTTGCCGAGGGCAGAGACGCGCACCGCCTCGATTGCCTGCTCGTCGGCGGCAGAGGCGATCTCGGCCATCAGGGAATTTTCGAGAGTTTCCATGTCACTCATGTTCCAGACCCGATTGGAAGCAAAGAAAAACCCGCGCCAGCCCTGCCAGCGCGGGTTTCCCAAATCAAGTGTCGAATAGCTTGGGAAGCGCTGGTCTTAAGCGACAGCGCTTTCAAAAGCGTTCGGCGTGGTGTTCTTGAGGTATTCGAGCGCGACCTTGGCCTTGGCCACGAGTGCGGCAAAAGCCTGCGGCTCGTGGATGGCCATGTCCGACAGGATCTTGCGATCGATCTCGATGCCGGCCTTGTTGAGACCGTCGATGAAACGGCCATAGGTCAAGCCATGCTCATGCGTCGCCGCATTGATGCGCTGGATCCACAGCGCGCGGAACGAACGCTTGCGATTCTTGCGGTCGCGATAGGCGTACTGCAGCGACTTTTCCACCGCCTGCTTGGCGATGCGAATGGTGTTCTTGCGGCGGCCGTAAAAACCCTTGGCGGCTTTCAGGACCTTCTTGTGCTTGGCGTGCGAGGTGACGCCTCTCTTTACGCGTGCCATGTCATGATCTCCTTAAAAGCAATTCCAGGAAAAGTGCCTAGCGGTTTTCCGTTCGGAATTGCGTAAAACAAATGCGTGTCCAGACCGAATGCCCTTATTTGGCGCATGATGTTTTCCAAAAAGTCTGCAACTTTTTGGCATCATGCCCTAGAGGCCGTTCGGCAGAAAATTCTTGATGACCTTCTTGCCATCCGGTTCAGCCAGAACCATCGTGCCGCGGGCATTTCGAATGAACTTGTTGGAACGCTTGATCATGCCGTGACGCTTGCCGGCCGCAGCCGACAGAACTTTACCCGTACCTGTGATCTTGAACCGCTTCTTGGCGGCCGATTTGGTCTTCATCTTGGGCATTTTGCTACTCCGTTCATATGCGCACCAATGCGCTTTTTGTTCGCTTCAGGCCGACCAAAGCCCGAAAAGCAAATGAAACCGCCACGGCATGCCCTGCCGGGCGGTTTTTTTGGAACGCGGTCATATACGTCAAAGCGAGGGCGCGCGCAACACCCAGCGCTCAGCAACCTTGTAGTGCTCAGGGGAAACGGAACAGCACCGGTAATATGCCCGACTGCTGGGCGCCGTCGATCAGTTCGAAAGCCGGCAAGGCAAGGAGGAACACCAGCCCGTCCAGTAACGTGGTTCGCAGCAGGCGCGGCTTGAAGCTGCCGGTGTCGCCTTCCTGATACAGTGACAGTTTCGGGAAGAAGCGCGGCACTTTCGCCAGATAGGCCTGGTATGGCGCGCCGAGAACCTCCTTGAGGAATTTCTCCTCGCGCAGGATAACGATGTAAAAGGCACCCGCGCAGAGCGCTCCAAAGCCGATCGTGGCCGCGATGGAGCCGATCTGTGCGCCGACACCAGCGGCAGCTAAAGTGGAGAAAAGGTAGAGTGGGTTGCGCGTGATCGAATAGGGTCCGCCGGTCACCACTTCGGAGGATTTGCGTCCGCCGATGTAAAGCGTCGACCACAAGCGCCCGACGATGCCGAGAAAGATCAGCACGACGCCGACCATTTCGATCGTTTCATGCACTGGCGTATCGGGAGGGAAAACCGACTGGCCGAACAGCAGCGCCGCGAACATCACCATGATGAGAACGGCAAGTACCATCCTGCGCATATGCTGGTAGCTGCCAAGCCCGTGCTTAACTTGCGCGTATCTGACTTCATTGACCATGTCGGGAATCCGATCGTCGAGGGAACCAGAGCGTCGTTGCTCTCGCCGGCGATCGCAGCGTCTGGCCAAGAAAACAGGCGCCCCGCCGATCGCCGGGACGCCTTGCAACATGATTCAGGCGGATTTAATGCATGTCGCCCAAAAGTGCGCAGCGGTTTTGGGACAACGACATGCACAAAACAGAACTAAAGCGCAACGCGCTTTAGCGGGGCGCCAGCACCATCATCATCTGGCGGCCTTCGAGCTTCGGTTCGGCTTCGACCTTGGCGATGGGCGCCACTTCCTCGCGAACCTTATTCAGAAGCTGCATGCCGAGTTCCATGTGCGCCATCTCGCGACCGCGGAAGCGCAATGTCAGCTTGACCTTATCGCCTTCCTCGAAAAAGCGCCGGACGGCCTTCATCTTGGTCTCATAGTCGTGGCTGTCGATGTTCGGGCGCATCTTGATCTCCTTGATCTCGATGACCTTCTGGTTCTTGCGCGCCTCGGCCGCCTTCTTCTGGTTGGCGTATTTCAGCTTCCCGAGATCGAGGATCTTTACGACGGGCGGCACTGCATTGGGCGATATCTCGACCAGATCGAGCCCAGCCTCTTCGGCGAGCAGCAATGCGTCGTTGATGGAGACATCGCCCCGGTTCTGGCCTTCGGCGTCGATTAGCTGGACCCGGGGAACCCGGATATCACGGTTGGAGCGCGGGCCTTCCTTGGTGGGCGCCGCTGCTTTGAAAGGTCTGCGAATGGTCGTGGTCTCCTTGAGCCGTTTCGTTAAGGGGTTCTTCAGTTCAGAATTGCGAACGCGCAATGTGGTGAGCGCGCGGTCGGAGTCAATAGCACAGCATTCTCAGGAAATCACCTGCTCGATGAATGCTCCTCTGCACCAAGCGAAGAAAGTAACAGAGCACTTTTCGTTGAACCCCCGCTTGTGCCAAAAGACCGGCGCGAGGGAATACACCATGAGCACCACCACCCCGATCTTCCTAGACGTCGACGGGACGAGCATCGCCGTCAGGCATGCGGCAGGTGCCGAGCCCGGCATCGTCTGGCTTGGCGGCTACAAATCCGACATGCTGGGCACCAAGGCCGAAACCCTGTCGGAATGGACGCGCAAAGAAGGCCGGGCCTTCCTGCGCCACGATTATTCCGGCCATGGCGAATCGGGTGGCGCCTTTGCCGACGGCACCATCTCGAAATGGCTGGGCGAGAGCCTGGCGGTTTTCCGCCGCTTTACCCAGGGCAGGCAAATCCTGGTTGGTTCGTCGATGGGCGCGTGGATCGCGCTGCGCATGGTGCAGGAATTGCGTAAGGCGGGCGAGAACAGCGTCGCCGGCCTTGTGCTGCTGGCCCCGGCGCCCGATTTCACGTTCGAACTGGTGGAGCCGGTGCTGACCGGAGCGCAGAAGCGCGACCTCAGGAAAAAGGGTTTTTTCGAAGAGCCGTCGGATTATTCCGTCGAACCGTACATCTACACCCGCGCACTGATCGAGGACGGCCGCAGCAACCGGGTGATGACCGGGCCGGTCGACACGCACTGTCCGGTCCATATCCTGCAAGGCCTGGCCGATCCCGACGTGCCGTCGAGCCATGCGCTCAAGCTGGTCGGCCTGCTGCCGGCCGACGACGTCACGCTGTCGCTCATTCCGGACGGCGACCACCGCCTGTCGCGACCTCAGGATCTCGATATGCTGGTGCGGGCGGTGGACGCGATGGTGCGGCAGGCGGGATAGAGACATGCGCATTTCCATTCCGGTGTCCGCCTTTGTGGCGGCGATCGTCGGCTTCGGCGGTACGCTGGCCATCGTCATTGCCGCCGCCAAGGCGGTCGGCGCAACGCAGGTCGAGACCGCAAGCTGGGTGACGGCACTCTGCCTGGCGATGGCCATCGAGAGCCTGTGGCTGTCGTGGCGCACGAAAATGCCGGTCATCACCGCATGGTCGACGCCGGGCGTCGCGCTGATCGCCGCATCGACCGGCTTTTCGATGGGCGAGGCGGTTGGCGCCTTCATCGTCACTGGGGTCCTGCTGGTCGCCACCGGCCTGTTCGGGCCATTGACCAAGCTGATCGCCAGAATACCGGCTTCGGTCGCGTCCGGAATGCTGGCCGGCATCGTCGTAACCTTCGCCATCAATGCGGTGAAGACCGTGCCCGTCGACCCCTGGCTGATCCTGCCGCTGGTTGCGGTCTTCTTCGTCATCCGCCTGTTCAACCCGGCGCTGTCGGTGCTGTTGGTGCTGATCGGCGGCGGTCTCGCGGCCTTTCTTACCGACCGGGTCGGCGGTCTGCCGGCACCGGAACTCTCGAGCTTGACGCTGGTAATGCCGCAGTTCACCGCCGCTTCGATCATCGGCCTGGCATTGCCGCTCTATCTGGTCACCATGGCCTCGCAGAACCTATCCGGCCTCGCCGTGCTGAGGGCAGCCGGCTATCATCCCGAACCCGGGCCGCTGATCGGCGTCACCGGCCTGTTTTCGCTGCTGACGGCGCCGTTCGGCGCCTCGACGACCAATCTGGCGGCGATCTCGGCGGCGATCTGCACCGGACCCGACGTGCATCCCGATCCGGCCGAGCGCTGGAAGACCGGCCCGTTCTACGCGCTGGCCTATCTTGTCTTTGCCCTGTTCGGCGCCTCGCTGGTGGCGATCTTCGCCGTATTGCCGCAGAGCCTGATCGCGCTGGTCGCCGGCCTGGCGCTGATGGCACCGCTCGCCAATGCGCTGTCGATCGCCTTGAAAGACGAGGACGAGCGGATGGCCGCTACCGTCACCTTCGCCGTCACCGCATCGGGGCTGACGCTGTTCGGCGTCGGTGCGGCGTTCTGGGGCCTGATCGCCGGATTGGTCGTGCTTTTCCTTGAAATGTTCAAAAAGCGATAATCATTTCAGCCGCTTGTCCGGTTTTGGCGGTTGCTGTCTTGAATCGCCGTTTTCTCCATCCCATTTCGATTCCACGCAGCCGGATTTGGCTGTCTCCAACTGAAGGATTGGGAGAAATGAACACATCTGCATTGATCCGTCCGGCCTGGACGCCGGCGACCATCGCGCTGATGGTGATCGGGTTCATGGTGTTCTGGCCGCTCGGCTTCGCCATGCTCGCCTACATCATCTGGGGCGACCGGCTCGACGGCTTCAAGCGTGACGTCAACCGCGCCACCGACGGCATCTTCGCCGGCTGCCGCCGCGGTTCCGACAAGGCCGCGCGCTGGGGCCATGGCTCCGCCCGCACCGGCAACGTCGCTTTCGACGACTGGCGCGAAAAGGAACTCGAGCGGCTTGCCGAGGAACGCCGCAAGCTCGACGAGATGCTGAGCGAGTTCGACGAATATGCCCGCGAATTGCGCCGCGCCAAGGACCAGGAAGAGTTCGATCGTTTCATGGCCAACCGCAACAAGTCGACGTCTCCCACGACCGGGTCGACGACGAACAACAAAACCACCGGCAAGTCCACGCCAGGCCTGCTCGACGAGTAAGGGTCCCGTGCCCAGATAGATAATCCAACGGCGTCGCGTCAGCGGCGCCGTTTCTTTTTTGTTCTAGTCGTTTCCCTCGAATCACGTATCGTCCCGGAATGTCCTTCGGCTTCTTTCGCACCCCGACGAAACCCAAGCCCACGCCCGTCGTGGAGCGCGAGCATTGCGTTGCCGGCCGCACGCTGCCGCTCAAGATCGTCGAGAACGACAGGGCGCGGCGCCTGACGCTGCGCATCGATTCCGGCGGCCGCGGCCTGCGCATCACCGTGCCGCCGGGGCTGCGGCGCGGCGAGGTGGAAAGATTCCTCGACCGTCATCAGGACTGGCTGGAGCAAAGGCTGGCCAAGGTGCCCAACCGGCCGCAGGTGCGGCCCGGCATCAAGATACCGGTGCGCGGTGTGCCGCATCGCATCGTCCATGAACCGTCGAAACGCGGTACAGTCACGCTGTCGCGCGACGAGCGCGGTCCGCTGATGATCGTGCATGGTGAGCGCCTGCATCTGCCGCGCCGCATCGCCGATTTCCTCAAGCGCGAAGCCAAGCGCGAGATCGAGGCGCTGGTGACCAAGCACAGTGCTGCGGTCGGCAAGCGCGCCAAGGCGATCCGCTTCAAGGATACGTCGAGCCGCTGGGGGTCCTGCACGTCGGACGGCAATCTGTCGTTTTCCTGGCGCATCATGATGGCGCCGCGGCCGGTGATAAACTACCTCGTGGCGCACGAGGTGGCGCATCTCAAGGAGATGAACCACGGCCCGAAATTCTGGAAATTATGCGAGCAGCTGTGCCCGGACACCGAGCGCTGCAAGGATTGGCTCAAGCGCAATGGCGGCGCGCTGCAGGCGATCACGTTCGAGTAGTTGTCCGATTCAATCGTCGTTGGCGGCGTTCAACTCCTCCGGCCGCAATCCCTCGTCGACATGGCGCGGCCAGGGCAGGAAATCCTTCTCGAAGCCATCGTTGCTGAAATAAGCCAGCGCCCGATGCGCCTCCGCGCCGTTGAAGGCTGCCTTGTCCATCAAATGAGCGATGACCTCATGGGCCTGCGCCAGCTTTTGCCTGAGTTCCGCGACGGTCTTTTCCGGCATGGTCTTTGTTCTCCCGCCTTTGTGCCTGAGCAAGGTAGCGCGTTGCGCTCTTATATTAGCAAGGTGGCGCGTTCCGCTCTTACATTAGCAAGGTAGCGCGTTCCGCGCCGACGGCAAACAGGATGCTTTTTCTCGACTCTTTGGTCGTTTCGTGCCAATCCCGCGCCATGGCGCTGGACATCAAGATATGCGGATTGAAGACTGACAAGGCACTGGCCGCGGCATTGGCCGGCGGCGCCAGCCATGTCGGCTTCAATTTCTTTGCCAAAAGCCCGCGCTATGTCGAGCCGGTGGAAGCCGGCCGCCTGCGCGAAGCGGCGCGCGGCAAGACCAAGGCGGTTGCGGTGACGGTCGACGCCAGCGACGCGTTCCTGGACGAGATCGTCGAAAAAATGCAGCCCGACATGCTGCAGCTTCACGGCGCCGAAACGCCCGACCGGGTGGCTGAGGTGAAGGCGCGCTACGGCTTGCCGGTGATGAAGGCACTGCCGGTCAGCGAGGCTGCCGATCTCGAGCGGGTTAAACCCTTCGTCGGCATTGCCGACCGTTTCCTGTTCGATGCCAAGCCGCCTAAGGGTTCGGAACTGCCGGGCGGCAACGGTCTTGCCTTCGACTGGCGCATTCTGGCCGGCCTTGACGCCGGCGTCGATTACATGCTTTCCGGTGGGCTCAATGCCGGCAATATCGGCGACGCCCTTCGGCTGGCGAACCCGCCCGGAATAGATCTTTCCTCGGGCGTGGAAAGCGCGCCGGGGGTCAAGGAACCGGCGCTGATCGAACAATTTTTCCGGGCCGTCGGGGCAGCACGCGACAACCGCGCCGCCTGACCACGCTTCAAACCACAGACCAGGAGATCGGCGATGGATAAGCCGGCGATACCGAATTCCTTCCGCACCGGCCCCGACGAGCAGGGCATGTTCGGCATTTTTGGCGGTCGTTTCGTTGCCGAAACGCTGATGCCGCTGATCCTTGAGCTGGAGCGGCACTGGAACGAGGTCAAGAACGATCCGGACTTCAAGGCCGAACTGACCGATCTCTCGACGCATTACGCCGGGCGGCCGTCGAAGCTCTATTTCGCCGAAGGCTTGACCAGGCATCTTCGCGAGGTTTCCGCAGCGAAGGGCCTCGGGGGCGGCGCAAAGGTCTATTTCAAGCGCGAGGATCTGAACCACACCGGCTCGCACAAGATCAACAACTGCCTCGGCCAGATCCTGCTCGCCAAGCGCATGGGCAAGACGAGGATCATCGCCGAGACCGGAGCCGGCCAGCATGGCGTCGCTTCCGCTACAGTGGCGGCGCGCTTTGGGCTTCCCTGTATCGTCTATATGGGCGCGACCGATGTCGCCCGGCAAAGCCCCAACGTCTTTCGCATGAAGCTTCTGGGCGCGGAAGTGCGGCCGGTGACCGCCGGCCACGGCACGCTGAAGGACGCCATGAACGAGGCGTTGCGCGACTGGGTGACCAATGTCGAGGACACCTACTACCTGATCGGCACAGCCGCCGGCCCCCACCCCTATCCGGAGTTGGTGCGCGACTTCCAGTCGGTGATCGGCACCGAGGCGCGCGCCCAGATCCTCGAGCAGGAAGGCCGGCTGCCGGACACCATCATCGCTTGTGTCGGCGGCGGTTCCAACGCCATCGGCCTGTTCCATCCCTTCCTCGACGACAAAGAGGTTCGCATCATCGGCGTCGAAGCCGGCGGCCGCGGCCTCGATGGCATCGAGCATTGCGCTTCGATGAGTGCCGGCGCGCCCGGCGTGCTGCATGGCAACCGTACCTACCTCCTGCAGGACGCCGACGGCCAGATCATGGACGGCCACTCGATCTCGGCCGGGCTCGACTATCCTGGCGTCGGGCCAGAGCACTCGTGGCTGCGCGATTCCGGCCGCGTCGACTATGTGCCGATCCTCGACGACGAGGCGCTGGAGGCGTTTCAGCTGACGACGCGCGTCGAGGGCATCATTCCGGCGCTGGAATCCGCCCACGCCATCGCGCAGGCGGTGAAGATCGTGCCTGATATGGACAAGGACCAGATCGTCATCGTCAATCTGTCCGGCCGCGGCGACAAGGACGTGCATACGGTAGCCAATATGCTGGGCATGGAGATCTGATCATGACCACCCGTATCGACCGCCGCATGGCGAAGCTGAAGGCCGAAGGCCGACCGGCACTCGTCACCTATTTCATGGGCGGCGACCCCGACTACGACACGTCGCTGTCGATCATGAAAGCGCTGCCTGGCGCCGGCAGCGACATCATCGAGCTCGGCATGCCGTTTTCCGATCCGATGGCCGACGGCCCGGCGATCCAGGCGGCCGGCCTGCGGGCGCTGAAGGGCGGCCAGACCCTGGTCAAGACGCTGAAGATGGCCTCGGAATTCCGCGCCGGCGACAATGAAACGCCGATTGTCTTGATGGGCTACTACAATCCGATCTACATCTACGGCGTCAAGCGCTTCCTGAGCGACGCGCTGGCCAGCGGCATAGACGGGCTGATCGTCGTCGACCTGCCACCGGAGATGGACGAGGAGCTTTGCATCCCGGCACTCAAGGCCGGCATCAACTTCATCCGGCTGGCGACCCCGACCACCGACGACAAGCGCCTGCGCAAGGTGCTGCAGAACACGTCGGGCTTCGTCTACTATGTCTCGATGACCGGCATTACCGGCTCGGCGCTGGCCGACACCGGCAAGGTGGCGGCAGCGGTCAAGCGCATCAAGAGCCATACCGACCTGCCCGTCTGCGTCGGCTTCGGCGTCAAGACCGCCGAGCAGGCGCGCACCATCGGTGCCTCGGCCGACGGCGTCGTCGTCGGCACGGCGATCGTCAATGCGGTCGCCAACGTGCTCGGGCCGAAGGGCGAAAAGACCGCCGATCCGGCAGAAGCTGTCGCCACGCTGGTCAGCGGGCTGTCGCAAGGGGTTCGCGCGGCTCGCCTTGCTGCCGCCGAATAGTCTTGATCATCTGGCTGACCATGATCTTTGCCGAAAACCGGTTTCCACTTTTCGGGATCATGGTCTAACTCTTCGTAAGGACAGGAGCCGAGCGATGAACTGGATCACCAATTACGTCCGCCCGAAGATCAATTCGATGCTCGGCCGCCGCACCGACATGCCGGAAAACCTGTGGATCAAGGATCCCGAGACCGGCGAAATGGTGTTCCACAAGGATCTGGAGCAGAACCAGTTCGTCATCCCGTCCTCCGGCCACCATATGAAGATATCGGCCAAGGAACGGCTGAAGTTCTTCCTCGACGACGGCAAATACGAGACGCTGGAAAATCCCAAGGTGGTGCAGGATCCACTCAAGTTCCGCGACGAGAAGCGCTATGTAGACCGGCTGAAGGATGCCAAGGCCAAGACCGGCATGGAAGACGCCATTATCAATGCGCTGGGTACCGTCGAAGGCCTGCCGGTGGTGGTGACGGTGCAGGATTTTGCCTTCATGGGCGGCTCGCTCGGCATGGCGGCCGGTGACGCCATAGTGCATGGCTTTGAGGTCGCCCTGCAGCGCAAGCGGCCGCTGATCCTGTTTGCGGCCTCCGGCGGCGCCCGTATGCAGGAAGGCATCCTGTCGCTGATGCAGTTGCCGCGGACCACGGTCGGCGTCGACAGACTGAAGGAGGCCGGCCTTCCCTACATCGTCGTCCTGACCAACCCGACGACCGGCGGCGTCACCGCCTCCTACGCCATGCTGGGTGACGTGCACATTGCGGAGCCCGGCGCCCTGATCGGCTTTGCCGGCCCGCGCGTCATCGAGCAGACCATCAGGGAAAAGCTGCCCGACGGCTTCCAGCGCGCCGAATATCTGATGGAACACGGCATGGTCGACATGGTGGTGTCACGGCTGGAGATGCGCCAGACGATTGCGCGGCTGCTGAGAATGCTGCTCAAGCTGCCGGAAGAGCAAAAATCGCAGGAGCCGGAAATCCTGCCGCCGTCGGTGATCCCGGTCGAGGCCAGGCCGCAAGCCTGACACGACATCATGCGGCGCGGGCGGCTGTTGTGTGCCGTTGTGCGCACGCTTAGGATTCCTTCATGACCACGCTTGCCGCCGACCGCGAAATCGAAAGCCTGATGGCGCTTCACCCGAAGGGCTTCGACCTTTCGCTTGACCGCATTTCGCGGCTACTCGAGCGCCTCGGCAGCCCGCAGGACCAGCTGCCGCCGGTCATCCACATCGCCGGCACCAACGGCAAGGGCTCCTGTGCCGCCTTTTCACGGGCGCTGCTCGAAGCCGCCGGCTACCGCGTCCATGTCCACACATCGCCACATCTGGTGAACTGGCATGAGCGCTACCGACTGGCCGCCGATGGCGGCGGCAGGCTGGTGGACGACAAGGTCTTCGCCGAAGCCATCGCCCGCGTCGCCAAGGCCAATCAAGGCCAGAAGATCACCGTGTTCGAAATCCTCACCGCAGTCACCTTCGTGCTGTTTTCCGAATATCCGGCCGATGCCGTCATCCTCGAGGTCGGCCTTGGCGGCCGATTCGACGCCACCAATGTCATCGCCGAGCCGGCCGTGTCGGTGATCATGCCGGTCTCGCTCGACCACGAAGCCTATCTCGGCGACCGCGTTGAACTGATCGCCGCCGAAAAGGCCGGCATCATCAAGCGTGGATGCCCGGTCGTCATCGGCGCGCAGGAAAGCGAGACGGCGCAGCAGGTGCTCATCGAAACCGCCGAACGGCTCGACTGCCCCGCCTTCGTCTATGGCCAGGATTTCCTTGCCTATGAGGAAAACGGGCGCATGGTCTATCAGGACGAAGACGGATTGATGGACCTGCCGCCGCCGCGCCTGCCGGGGCGCCATCAATTCGCCAATGCGGCAGCGGCGATCGCAGCGGTCAAGGCGGCGGGCTTCGAGATCAGCCACCGCGCCGCCGAGAAGGCGATGACGAATGTCGCCTGGCCGGGCCGCATGCAAAAGCTGCCTCAGGGCCGGCTGAGCGAACTGGCGCCGAAGGGCGCCGACATCTGGCTCGACGGCGGCCACAATCCCGGCGCTGGCGTGGTCGTCGCCGAGGCGCTGGCCGAGCAAGAGGACAAGAACCCGCGGCCGCTGTTCCTGATCTCGGGCATGATCAACACCAAGGACCAAAGCGGCTATTTCCGTGCCTTCAAAGGGCTGGTGCGGCACGTTTACACCGTGCCGGTGAGCACGAGCGACGCGGGCGTGCCGAACGACGAACTGGCGACGCGCGCCATCGAGGCCGGCCTGTCGGCCGAACCCGTCAGTTCCGTCGCCAATGCGCTGATGCTGCTGCGCGACACGTGGGACGGACCGTCGCCGCGAATCCTGATCGGCGGATCGCTTTACCTGGCCGGTGCGGTATTGGCCGAAAACGGCACACCGCCGGTTTGAGGCGTGCCTCCACCCGGGCCATGATGACGCCACACCTATCAGATCACCGCGAGGAGCCAATCATGATCAAGGTAAAGCAGCTCGCTCACGTTTGCATTTTCGCGAATGACCTGGAGAAGACGCGAAGCTTCTATCGGGACGTCCTCGGCATGGATACGCAGTTCAATTTCCTGCGCGACGGCAAGATTTTCGGCTTCTATCTCAATTGCGGGAGCCGTAGCCATGTCGAAGTGTTCCAGAAAGACGGCGCGAGCTATAGCGACTTGAACCAGATCAACCACTTCTGCCTCGAAGTGGAAAACATCGACGCCGCGATCGCCCATCTGAGGTCAGAGGGGGTTGATGTCACTTCCAAGAAACGCGCGTGCGATGACACCTACCAGGCTTGGATCCGCGACCCCAACGGCGTGAAGATCGAACTGTTCGAATACACTGAGAAAAGCGCACAATTCGTCGGCGGCGATCGCATCGCGGATTGGTGATCGCGCCTCGCCGGACAATTGTAGCGGCGCAGCCGATGGTTGGTGGACTACTTCAGCTCGACCTCGATGAAGGCGAATTCGCCATCGTTTGCGCTGATGACGTCATGTTCGACGCCCTCGTTGCGGAAATAGGGCGCGCCCTTCTTCATTTCGGCGAAGGATTCGCCATCCTTGGTCAGGAGCTTCACCTTGCCGTCGGTCAACGGCACGATCACATAGTCGTGGCCATGGCGGTGCCAGCCGGTGTTGTCGCCCGGGGCGAAGCGGTATTCGGTGACGATGACGCGCTCATTGTCGATGAAGACGGTGGCCTTGGCGGATCCGATCATATCGCTTCTCCTTTGTATTCAGAAGAGAAGAATACGGGGCGGCAAGCCGCGAGTGCCAGAGCGGCCCACCAATGACGCCAGCAAAAGAAAGCCCGGCGCGAGGCCGGGCTTTTCTGCAAAATTTTGATCGGATCAGGCGAGACTGCCGTTGATCCAGTGCGACAATGCCGTTTTCGGCGCAGCACCGACCTTCATATCGGCGACTTCGCCGCCCTTGAAGATCATCAGCGTCGGGATCGAGCGCACGCCGAACTGCGCGGCCAGCTCAGGATTCTCATCGATGTTGAGCTTGGCGATCTTTATCTTGCTGCCGAGTTCGATGGCGATATCCTCAAGCGCCGGGGCGATCATCTTGCACGGGCCGCACCATTCCGCCCAGAAATCGACCACGACCGGCTCCTTGGCGTTGAGCACGTCGGCCTGGAAATTGCTCTTGTCGACCTTGACGGTGGCCATGCTGAGATCCTTTCGATTTGTTCGTCGCACCAAATGTGGTGGTGATCGTGTCCGTCTTCAAGCAAGTGTTGTGTCACGCTCCCGTGAGTCTAGCAAGCGCGTCGTCCATTGCGGCCGCCGGCAGTTCGATCAGCCGCGGCGCCTCGGTGAACAGCAGCGCCGCCGAGACCTCGCGTCCCGGATAGAGCGGCTGAAGCAGCGCGCGATAAAGTGCGAGTTGCAGAACATAGGCTTGCGGCACTTCGGCGAGCGTAGCTGGCGCTGGCCGATTGGTCTTGTAGTCGACGATCGAAACCTTGTCCGGCGTTACTGCCAGCCGGTCGATCTTGCCGGAGATCGAGCGCAGTTTGCCCCTCACCTCCAGGCTGCCCATGATGGCGACTTCAGCGCGCGAGTTTGGTGCAAACAGCGGCGCGAAGCGGCTGTCGGCAAGAATTCTGGAAACGCCAGCCAAGGCTTTGTCGCGCTCGTCTTCAGGCCATTGAGCTCCGGCGCGCGCCAAATAGCGCTCGGCGGCATCCTGGCGTTTTCCCTCGGCGATGCCGGGCAGCATCTGCAGCAATTTGTGCAGCGCCAACCCGCGAATCACGGCAAAGCCGGGCTCGGCGTCGGCATCCAATACCGGCGAACGCGTGTCGGCCACCGCTTGCCGCGCCTCGTCGATCAGCACCGAGGCGCCGGACGGCGAGAGCGGCCGCGGCAGTTCCTCGAAAGGCGGCAAAGGCTGGAACAGGGTTTCCGGCAGTGGCGCAAAGCGTTCCGCCTGCCGTGCCTCATCCACTGCCGCCAGTGGCATGGGCGGCAGCTTCGTCACCTGGAAACGATGCACGGTCTCGCCAGTGGCGGGATGCCGGCGTTCCGCGCTTTCAGCGGCGCCGACCAGCGCGCGGCTGACGACCGAATGCCAGGTGCCGATATTCTGCGCCCGCTTGCCATGGTAGCCGCAGACGATCAGCCGATCCTCGGCGCGAGTCATGCCGACATAGAGCAGCCGGCGGTATTCGTCGTCGGCGAGCTCGCGGGCGCGGGCCGATGCGGCGCGTGAAAATCCATTGGCGACATCGCTGGCCGACCGCCAGAGATAGCCCTTGCCCTCCCAGCAGTCGCCCGACCCTTCGAACGGCATCAATCTCGGCAGGTGCTGGTCGCTGAACGGCGCGGAGCCGCCATCGACCAGGAATACCACCGGCGCTTCCAGGCCCTTGGCGGCATGCACGGTCATGACGCGAACCTCGTCGCGGGTCTGGTCCATTTCGCGCTTGATCTCGGGGCCGGCGTTTTCCAATGTCGACAGGAAGGATTCCAGTCCCGGCAGGCCGGTCCGCTCCTCGGCCAGGCAGAAATTCAGGAATTCGTCGAGGATGTCGCCGGCCTCCGGACCGAGCCGCGCGATCATCTTCTTGCGCAGGCCGTCGCGGGCGAGAGCTCCGGCGTAAAATTCGAACACCGGCTTGAATGCGACTTCGTTCGACCATGTGTCGAGCCGGCTGACGACGGCGGCCAACGCCTCGCTTTCGCCGGCATGCCGGCGCAGCGAGGCGATCAGCGAGACGCCCGACGGCCTCTCGGCAGCAAGTGCGAAGAGCTGCTCTTCCGAGACATCGAAGATCGGGCTGCGCAGCACGGCGGCCAGCGACAGATCGTCCTGCGGCTGGATGAGAAAATGGCCGAGTGCGATCAGGTCCTTCACCGCGATGTGGCCGGGCAGGCTGAGCCGGTCGGCGCCGGCCACCGGAATGTCGCGGCGCTTCAGCGCCCGCGTCAGCGCATGGACGAAGCGATCGCGCTTGCGCACCAGCACCAGCACGTCGCCGGGCCGCAGTTTCTTGCCGCGGCCTTCGATAGTCTCGCCGCCGCCGATCCAGCCGGCAATGGTTGCCGCGACGTTTTCAGCGACGCGCACCGCCGGCGCATGGGCATGGTCGACCGCTTGCGTCCAATCGTCTGGTTCGTCGACGACATCGGCGCCGATCGACGGCCAGACCTCGACATAACCCGGCGCATCGGTGCGGATCGCCTTGTGGTCGAGCGGATCGGGATCGTGGCTGATGCCGCGCCGCACGTTCGGGTCGGCAAAGACACGATCCACCGCCGCAAGCACGTCGTCGGTCGAGCGGAACGACCAGGTCAGCTTGAGATCGGCGAAGGCGGCGGCGGCGCTTCTAACTTTGCCGGCAAACAAAAGCCGGCTGTCAGCAAAGGAATCCGGGGCGGCCCCCTGAAAGGAATAGATCGACTGCTTTTCATCACCGACGGCAAAGATGGTGCGGTGGACGGCGTCGCGGGCGCCGAGCCCGGCAAAGAACTCCTCCGCCAGCCGCTTGACCACGTCCCACTGGTCGGGACTGGTGTCCTGCGCCTCGTCGAGGAGGATGTGGTCGATGCCCTGGTCGAGCTTGTATTGCACCCATGGGCCGGCGTCGGGCCGCGCCAGTAGATTGACAGTGCGGGTGATCAGGTCGTTGAAGTCGAGGAAGCCGCGGGCGCGCTTCAATTGCTCGTAGCGGGCGATCAGCCAGTCGGCGATGGTCAGCGCGGCACGCGTGCCTTCCAACATCCTGAACAAGGCCAGGCGGTCGGAGATTTCGAGAATAGCGTCGACCGCCACGAGATAACGTTCGGCAAGATCGGGCAGCCGGTCGAGCAGCGCCTTCTTGAACGTCTTTGCCGGATCATAAGGCTCGCCATCGGCCCTCAAGAAAGCCTTGGAGAGCAAATTCAGGCGTCGGACCGGATCGTCCTCGGCAAAGGCAAGACGGGCGTATGGCAGCAGATTGTTCAGCACGATGCGCGCATCGGCGGCCTCGGCCGCCCGTGAAAAGGTGACGAGATAATCCGGCAGGAAGCCGGGCAGCGGCCAGACCGAGGCGGCGATGCCTTCGGCGGTCTGGCCGGCGCGGAAATGGAACTCGTCGAACAGCGCCTGAAAACCATCGCCGCCGGCCGCGGCGACGAAGGTGCGCAAACCGTCGCGCTTGCGCACGATCTCGCCTAGCAACGCGTCGAGCCCATGTTCGCCGCCGCGCTCCAGCACGGTGGCGAAAGCCTCGGCCAGTGCCGCATCGCCTGCAACGCCGCCGGAGATCATGTCGCGGCGGGCGGCGGCGAACAGCGAAGCCTCCATTTGCGGATCAAGCATTTCGAAATGCGCCGGGATGTTGGCTTCCAGCGGGAACTGATGCAGCACCGATTCGCAGAAGGCGTGAATGGTCTGGATCTTCAGCCCGCCCGGTGTTTCCAGCGCCTCGGCAAACAGCCGCCGCGCCTGGCGCATGGTTTCGCGGTCGGGCTGGCGGCTGTCCAGCGCCTCTATCCGTGTCGAGAGCTCGGCATCACCAAGCGCCGTCCATTGCGATAGGGTCGAAAACACCCGGTTCGACATGTTGGCGGCGGCGGCGCGCGTATAGGTCAAGCACAGGATCTTGGACGGATCGGTGCCGCGCAGCAAAAGCCGGATGACGCGCTGGGCGAGCACATGGGTCTTGCCCGATCCGGCGTTTGCCGACACCCATGCGGAGTTATGCGGGTCGGAGGCGCTCGCTTGGCTGGCGGCGGTGTCGCTCGGGATGGGATAGGCCTTCTTCACGCCTCCCCTCCCTCCTCGTCGGCGTCGCCGCCGGCGGACCATTCCAGCACGCGGGCGAGATGGTCGTAGTCGCCGTCGGTCTCACCTTCGCGGAACGGCAGCGCCCGCGACAGATAGCCGGTCGCCGGGTCGGCGTAGTGGATCAGCAGTTTTTCCAGCCGCGCCCAAGCCTCTTCGGCGAGATCGGCGGCGGTTCGCGGCTTGCGGTTGTATTCGAGGATCGATTCCTCGAACACCTCTCCGTTCGGCTTCAGCCGCACGAAGGCCAATTGCGACGGCTCGCATGCGCCAAGCTCCTTGAAGGCGCCGCGACGCAGCAGCGCGCCCTCCAGCGCCAGTTGCGGCGCGAGCAGCGTGTGCGCCTGCGCTTTGGATGGCGAGGAGCCGGTCTTGTAATCGAGGATGTCGGCCATGCCGCCGGCCAGCAGATCGATGCGATCGGCATAGCCGGACAGGGTCACGCCGGATCGGCCGACGCCGGTCTTTTCGGCGCGTTCCTCGGCGTGCCGCCGTACCACGGCGGCGGCCCGGCCGCGCTCCCATTCGATAATGCCGGCGGCAAGCTTTTCGAAGCGCGGCCACCACACCGCCTCGACATCGGCGGGCAGGGCAGCCTCGGCAAAGCAGGACCGGCCGGCGGCGATGAGCCCGTCCAGCGCCTCCGGCGCGCGCGGGTCGGCCACCCTCGCTGAGAAGAGGTGCAGAATGGCGTGAAACAGCGTGCCGCGCTCGGCAGCGCCCGGATCACGAACGACCGGATCGAGTGGCATCAGGCCGAGTATCCTTCTGGCATAGACCGCATATGGGTCGCGACGTAGCGTCTCGATCTCGGTGACCGAGAAGTGGTGCGGCCGCAGGGCGAGCGGCGGTTTCGGCTGCGGCCTCGGCGCAAAGTCCTGCTTTTCGCCGGCATCAAGCGCACGCGCCCAGGCAAGCAGTTCATCGCCGCGCCGGCGAAGTGCCACAGCATGGTCCTCGCCGACGAAGGTAAGGATACGCTGCAGCCAGCGCGACGGCACCGACGGAGCGTCGCCGGAACGGGCGGAGCGAGCCAGCACCACTTTTTTGGCGCCCATGGCCATCTGGAAATCATGGGCGGCAAGGCCGATGCGCCGCTCCGGCGGTTCAAGATCGATGCCGGTCTTCATCAGCCGCGACATAAAGCGGTCACTCTCCGGCTTGCGCGGCCACACGCCTTCGTTGAGTCCGCCGACGACCAGCGTGTCGATATCCTGAAGCCGCGCTTCCAGCACGCCCCAGATGGCGATGCTCCTGTCGGTGCCCTGCGCCGGCTTGACCATTTCGGGCGCAATCAGCGCCTCCATCACATCGGGCCATTCGTCCGCGGCGAAGGAGAACGACACCGAGGCCGCGACCAGACCGCGCAAGAGCTCGGCAAGCTTTTCACCGGCATCGCCGGCATAGAGTTCGCTGAGGCTTCCGTCAGCAGCGCGGCCGAGGCTTTCGAGCACGCCGACACTGGCGCGCACAAGCGTGGCAAGATCGGCATTCTCCTCGCCGCGAAAGGCAACCAGCGGCGCCAGCGCAGCCGTTAGCCGGATCAGCAGATCGCGCGCCTGTTCGATGCGCCTGACCGAGAGGCGCGATCGCCAGAAAGGCGGGCGGCGATTGCCGCCGTCGTCGAATTCGGCAAGCCGGGCACCGAAGAGTTGCGGCAGCGACGCGACGTCCGGGCGACCGGTGCCGCCGCGCAGCGCCACGAGTTCGACGATTTCGGCCGCATGGCGGACGCTTGCCCGCTCCAGGCCGAGGCCAAGCAAGGGATGCTTGAGCAGTGACAGCAGGGCGACCGGATCGCCCGGGCGGAACGCCGCCTGAAGCGCCAGCCGGAGCAGGCTGGCGGCTGGCGTGTTGATGAGCGGCGTGCCGCCGGAATCGTCGGCGGCGACGCCGAAGCGCAACAGCTCGACCGAGACGCGTCGCGCCAGCGCGCGGTCGCCGGTGACCAGTGCGGCGCGCTGGCCGGGCCGTTCGACGGCCTGTTTGAGCGCAACGGCGATCGCCACGGCTTCGTCGCGTTCGCTGGCGGCCTCGAGAAGCGTCACACCAGCGAAGGCCTCGGCACTATCGCCAGCGGTGAAGCGCGCGCGCGTCTCGGCCCAGAGCTCGGTGGTCTCCGCCGGCCGCAGCGCCTCGCCGACAAGTGCGGCGCGCAGCGCAAGTGGCCGCGGCGCAACAGCAAGCTCCCCGACATCGGCCCGAAGCACCCCGATCTTGCCGATCAACTTTGCCAGGCCGTATTGCGGATGGCCAAGCAAAGCCGGCCGCGCACCAGGTGCACTGACGGCGGCAAAGGACGGCTCGTCCAGCGTCCGGTCGAGGCCGGGCAGCACAACAGCGCCATTGGGCAGACCGGCGATTACGGCAAGCAGCTCGGCCGTGGCGGGGATGGAGCCGGTAGAGCCGGCGGCGATCACCGGCCCGGCGGGTGGATTGCGCTTCAGCCGCGCCGCTTCCAGCCTTATCAGGGCATTGCGATGCGCTGCCGGATTGGAGCGACGGCGTTCCTCGAGCAGCTTCG
The DNA here is from genome assembly GCF_040318415.1 of Mesorhizobium sp. M1163. NCBI lineage: Bacteria > Pseudomonadati > Pseudomonadota > Alphaproteobacteria > Hyphomicrobiales > Phyllobacteriaceae > Mesorhizobium > Mesorhizobium sp. M1163. The sequence continues at coordinate 23,461 of NZ_JAMYMF010000015.1, forward strand.
GCCAGTTCTCAGTCACGATGGTCAGGAAATCGAGCGTCACCTGCCACCAGCCTGCAAGGTTGCCGGTTACAAGGTCGGCGAGCCTCGCCCAATCCGTGCCTTCCGTCTCGATCTCATCCATCAGCCGTGCAAGGTCGCGCGCCAGCCAGATGGCGTCGGCGGCGGAGGCCGGGATGACGATCTCCTCGTCGAACAATGCCGCGACATGTGCCGGCAGGCGGCGTTTCCACGCCCGCACCAGCGGCGCAAGCAGCAGAAGACGCTCGACCGCGGCGATCGGCGGCGCAAAGTCGATGGCGGCCGAAGCTTCCGTCTCGAAGGCGGCTTCATCTTCATCAAACTCACCAAGTGGGCGGATGACCGGCAGGATCGCCGAACGGCTTCCCGAGCGCGAGAGAGCATCGACGAAGACGCCGCGGAGCGCCCGCGCTGCACGGCGCGTCGGCACGTAGATGGTGAGATCGGCCAGCACCAGCGGATCGCCATCATAGGCAAGGCCGGGAACCAGGCGCCCTGCAAGCAGCGCCTCGGCCAGCGTCGGCAGGAACGGCGCTCCGGGCGGGATCGAGAAAACGCGGCGGGAGCCGCTCATTTCGACTCGGTAAGAGCGCCGGGTGCCTCAGCAAGAGCATCAGGCGTGCCGGCAAGCGCGGCGGCGACCGCTGCTTCCGCCCGCGGGATCGCGTCGGGTGTACCGACAGTGATCCAATGGCCACGCATCGTCATGCCGAACAGGCGGCCGGCGGCGATTGCCGCATCGAAATAGGCGTTGAGCGACAGCGGGCCGGCCGGCGCGTCCTTGAAGATGCGCGGATGGACGATTGCGGCGCCGGCATAGATCAGGCCGGCCGGATCGTTGTTCGCACGCCGCAACGCGCCGTCCGGCGCCATCAGGAAATCGGTGCCGCCGCTATGTCCGGTTGCCGACTGGAGATCCGCAAGCATCAGCAGAATGTCCATTGTCGCGCCCTCCCATGCAAGGGCAAGTCGCCTGAGATTGGAAACGCCGCTGTCGATCCAGAAGGTGTCGGCGTTGAGCACATAGAAGGGTGCCCCTAACTTGGGCAATGCCTTGACGATGCCGCCGGCAGAGTCGAGCAGGCCGCTGCTCTCATCCGAGATGACGATTCTCGGCGCACTGCGGCGGGCTACATGGTCCACGATCTGTTGCGGCAGGTAATGGACGTTGACGACGGCCTTGGCGACACCGGCTTCGGCTAGGCTGTCCAGCCCCCAGTCGAGCAATGTCTTGCCGGCGACCTTGACCAGCGGCTTCGGCATGGTCTCGGTGATCGGCCGCATGCGCTTGCCGAGCCCGGCGGCAAGCACCATGGCGGTCGTCGGCATCGGTCCCGACGCTTTCAGGCCCAAATCCTTAGCCTTCAAATCGAGCGTTCCTCCAGCAAGCCGTGGGCGATGTAGAAATCCTGCAGCCCGGCCAGCGCCGGATGCGCCAGCGCCCGGCGAAGATAATCGCGGATGCGCGGCAGATGCTTCAGATAATAAGGCTTGCTGTCGCGTTTTTCGAGCCGCACGAAAATGCCGAGGATCTTGGAATTGCGCTGTGCGGCCATGATTGCATAGGTTTCGCGGAATTCGTCTTCGTCGAAGACGCCGGCGTCGCGTCGCGCGGCGATATAGGCGGCGAGCGTGTGCTTTTCGATTTCAGGTGAAATGGTGACGCGCGCGTCCATGGCGAGCGAGGCGACGTCGTAGGCTGACGGACCGATGAGCGCATCCTGGACATCGACGACGCCGAGACGATCGTGACCGGAACGATCACCGCGCCAGATCAGGTTGGGCGAATGGAAGTCGCGCAGCATTAGCGTGTATTCGCGCCCCTCGAGCCGATCGAGCACCGCATTCCATTCGCTGCGATAACCGGCGCGCAACGCCTCGCTTGGCGGAGCGCCTGATATCGCAGGGACATACCAGTCGACCAGCAATTCGGCCTCGATCATCATGGCGTCGCGATCGAAAGGCGGCACCTCGTGGAAGACGCCGGGGCCGGCCTGCATGCTGGCCGGCCATGTTTTGCCGTGCATCATGGCAAGCAGTTCGGCCGCCGCCGCGTAGCGCTCGGCCACCGGCTGGCCGCGCTTGTCCAGGAACCCTTGGGACCCGAGATGCTCCAGCAGCAGAAAACCCTGGTCGAGATCCTGGGCATGGATTTCCGGGACGCTGACGCCGCCGGCCCGCAAGGCACGGTCAATGGCGACGAACGCCGAAACGGATTGCGCGGTGTGGGCGATCTCGGCATAGGGTTTGCCGTCGCGGACTGGCGGTCCGAGCACCAGCCTTGGCGAGTTCATCAGCACGCGCGGCGGAAATCCGGCGAGCGTGACGATCTCGTAGGAGCGAGCCGAGGCATCACCGACGAAATATCGCCGCTGCGCTTCGCCCCAACCGGCCTGGCCGAGAAAATCGCGCATGGCCAGCGATCGCGCCGCGCGCTCGAAGGCGGCGCCCCCTCCCGATAGTCTCGCCAATCGGCCGTCGCCCTGCTGGAGAAGTTCGACCAGCACCGAGGTTTTCGGCAAATATGCCTCTGCCCGTTCCGGCCATTCGACCAGTGCGGCCCCTTGCGTCAGCGCCTCGTCGAAACCCAGCTCGTCCAACTCGGATGCCGCGCCCAAGCGGTAGAGATCGAAATGATGGACCGGCACACGCGTGTCGTAACTCTGGACCAGCGTAAAGGTCGGGCTCGGCACGTCGAGGCCGGCATCGTCGGCCAGTGCCTTGACCAGCGCCCGCGCCAAGGTCGACTTGCCGGCGCCGAGATCGCCCTTGAGAGCGAGCACGTCGCCAATGCGCAGCGACATGGCGAGGTCCTCACCAAGCCTTGCCGTCGCAGCCTCGTCGGCGAGAAAACGCTCCAGCACCAATACCGCCATCGAACGCGCTACTCGGCCGCCGCGCGGATGCCGGACGGCGTGTCGGGAAAGGCGCAAACAACCGTAGTGCCCTTGTCCCTGCCGGTCTCGATGCGGACGCTGCCGCCATGCAGTTCGACAAAGCTCTTGACGATCGACAGGCCGAGCCCGGCGCCGCGGCGGCGGCCGCCATTGGTGCGCGGCTCGAAGCGCCGGAACACCGAGTCAAGCAGGTCCGGCGGCATGCCAGGGCCGTCATCGTGAACGGAAAATTCCACGCCGTCGGCAAGTTGGCGGCAGGCGAGCGTTATGGTGCTCGCCTCCGGCGCGTAATTGGCGGCATTGCTGAGCAGATTGTAGAGGATCTGGCGGACCCGGATTTCGTCGCCGTGGAAGGTTTTCGGCGCGGCCGCTGCGTCGATCCTAAGCTTGATCGCATGTTCCTCCAGTCGGTCGGCGACCAGTTCGGCGGCGGCTGTAATGGTTCGATCGATGTGAACTTCGGAAATGTCGAGTTCCATGATGCCGGCATCCACCGTCGCCAGATCGAGGATGTCGTTGACGATGGTGAGCAGGACCGAGGAGGACGAGCCGACATGCCCGATATATTCGCGTTGCTTCTGGTTCAACGGACCAGTCGACGGCAGTGAAAGAAGCTCGGTAAAGCCGATGATGTTGGTGAGTGGCGAGCGCAGCTCATAGGAGACGTGCTGCACGAATTCGTTCTTGATCTGGTCGGACTTTTGCAGCGCCTCATTCTTGTCCTTCAGCGCCCGCTCGACATTGACGCTGTCGGTAACGTCGACGAAGGTCATCATCACCTGGCCGTTGGGCAAGGGGATGACGGCGTAGCGCAAAACGGTGCCGTTGTTCAGTTCGGTCTGGCCGTGGCGGTCGCGGCGCTCGTCGTCGAAGCCGGTGATGGCGGCAACGAACCCGCCCCACGGACTATCGACGGCACGGCGGTCGCAAAGGTCGCGGATCGTCGAGACATGGACGTTGGGTTTTGAGGCATCGGCATCCAGCCCCCACAGTGCCGCGAAAGCCGGATTCGACAATCTCAGCCTGCCGTCGGGGCCGAACACAGCGACGCCTTCGGCAAGGTTGTCGAGCGTTTCGCCCTGGACCCGCACTGCGGTCTGGTAGCGGCTTTCAAGGTCCATCTTCTCGGTCAGGTTCTCGAACACCCAGGTGACGCCGCCCTTGGGCTGCGGGTTGGCGACGACGCGAATGGTCTTGCCGTCCGGCAGATGCCACCAATGCTCCTGCGATTCAACCGCGCGATAAGCGCCGAGCAAGCTCTCTTTCCAGCGCCGCCATTCGGGCTGCTCGGCAATCTTGCCTTCGCTGCGCAGGCGGTCGAGCAGCAAGGCGTTGTCCGGCGCGCTGTGCAGGAAGCCGCTGTCGAGGCCCCATAGTTTCTGGAACGCCTGATTGAAAAACCGCAATTTCTCGTCGGTATCGAAAATCGCCACGGCAGTGTTGAGCTGATCGAGCGTATCGGCGTGGCTCTGCACGGTCCGTTCATACTCGGCGCGAATGGCCTCGATGGCGCTGATGTCGCAGGCAAGACCAGCCGAACCATCCGCCCCGGCAAAGTCGGTCACGGCAAACATACGGCGGTCGCCTTCGATCACAGTGGAGAGCGTCTGTTCGAAGACGGGCTGCGACTTGTGTTGCGCAGCAATCGTGTCGCGCGCCTGGCCGCCGAGGAATTCCTTGCTGTCACGAACCGCCGATTCGGCATTCTCGGCCTCGACCGCTTCGGCATAGGCCCGGTTGACCCATTTCAGCCGCCCGTCGACGGTGCGTAGCCATGACGGCATCTTGAGCGCATCGAGAAGTCCGATCAGCGTCTCATGGTCGGCGGCCAAGCGCTGGTTCTCGATCTTCAGCCTGGCCTGGCTTCGCTGTGTCTCCGAAAGCGAGACGAAGCGAACCAATACATGCGCCGCACTCTTGCGGCCGTGAACCTCGAGCGGCTGGCCGGCCTGCGATTCGATGACCAGATCGAAGGGCTTTGCCTTGTCCCGCAGCGCCGCCACGGCATGTTCCAACGCGGCCGCCGAACGCGGCATCAGCCAGCGGCCGAAAGCCAGGAAGGCCGCCCGGTCCTCCGGCGCGCCGCTCTCGATCGGCAATGTTCCGACAAGCTCGGGTTTCTTGTTTTCGGCGGCCCATACGACCACGCGCTGGTCGCGGGAATGGAGCAGCGCCTCGGAGCGCTGCAGCGCGGCATTGACGTCGGCGATGCGGGTCCTGAGCTCGGCATTTTCCGCCGCGGTGCGCGCCCTTTCGCGGATCAGAAAGATGGCCGACAGCAATGCCGCCCCCATGACGCCGACAAACATGGCGAGTTGCATGACCTCGACCGTGCTGACCGACAGCCCGGCCTTTTGCGCCACGCGGGTTTGGGCATGTGCGGCAAAGCCAAGCAGCGGACCAACCAGCGCGGAAGAAGCAAGCAGCACCCCGACACGGCTGCCGGCACGGCATAAAAGGCTGCCGCCTCTGGCAGCGGAGCCCGTGATCGAATCGTTATGGCCGCCGGAAACGGCCTGTCCCGCGCAAGGCGGGTTATCCCCCGGCATGTCTTGGTCCTCTTCGCCGCCTGAATGCAAGACCGCCCTGATGCGTGCGCCCGGGCCTCGTCCCCGGACCGCGAATCAGCACCATAGCGCTTGCGCGAATCGGCGTGAAGAATCAATCAGCGCAAAAATAAAGCCGGGCGAAAAGTCAATCGCCCGGCTTCAATATCTAGTGGCAAGTTTCGCCGTGGTTAATAGCGGTAGTGTTCCGGCTTGAACGGTCCCTGCGGAGTGACGCCGATATAGGCGGCCTGTTCGCCGGATAGTTCGGTCAGGCGGGCACCGAGCTTGTCGAGATGCAGGCGCGCGACCTTTTCGTCGAGATGCTTCGGCAGGACGTAGACCTGGTTTTCGTACTGACCGGGCTTGGTGTACAGCTCGATCTGCGCCAACACCTGGTTGGTGAAGGACGCCGACATGACGAAGCTCGGGTGGCCGGTGGCGTTGCCGAGGTTGAGCAGACGGCCTTCCGACAAAAGGATCATCCGCTTGCCGTCCGGGAAGGTGATCATATCGACCTGCGGCTTGATGTTGGTCCATTTCAGGTTGCGCAGCGACGCCACCTGGATCTCGTTGTCGAAGTGACCGATGTTGCCGACGATCACCATGTCCTTCATCAGGCGCATGTGGTCGAGGGTAACGACGTCCTTGTTGCCGGTGGTGGTGATGACGATGTCGGCCGTCGGTGCCGCGTCTTCGAGCGTGACCACCTCGAAACCGTCCATCGCTGCCTGCAGCGCGCAGATCGGATCGACCTCGGTGACCTTGACGCGGGCACCGGCACCCTTGAGCGAAGCCGACGAGCCCTTGCCGACGTCGCCATAGCCGCAGACGACCGCGACCTTGCCGGCCATCATCGTGTCGGTGCCGCGGCGAATGCCGTCGACGAGCGATTCCTTGCAGCCATATTTGTTGTCGAATTTCGACTTGGTGACGGAATCATTGACGTTGATCGCCGGGAACGGCAGCAGGCCTTTTTTCTGCAACTGATAGAGCCGATTGACGCCGGTCGTCGTCTCTTCGGTGACGCCGCGGATTGCTTCCTTCTGCTTGGTGAAGAAGCCCGACGATGCCTGCATGCGCTTCTTGATCTGGGCAAACAGGATCTCTTCCTCTTCGCTGCCCGGATTGGACAGCACATCCTCGCCGGCCTCGGCGCGGGCGCCGATCAGGATGTACATGGTAGCATCGCCACCGTCGTCGAGGATCATGTTGGAGGTGCCGCCATCGGCCCACTGGAAGATCTTGTCGGTGTAGACCCAATAATCCTCCAGCGTCTCGCCCTTGACGGCAAACACCGGAATTCCGGCCTCGGCAATGGCCGCGGCAGCGTGGTCCTGGGTCGAGAAGATGTTGCAGGAAGCCCAGCGGATATCGGCGCCGAGCGCCTTAAGCGTTTCGATCAGCACCGCGGTCTGGATGGTCATGTGCAGCGAGCCGGTGATGCGCGCGCCCCTGAGCGGCTTCTTGTCGCCGAATTCCTCGCGGCAGGCCATCAGGCCCGGCATTTCGGTTTCGGCGATCTCGATCTCCTTGCGGCCCCAGCCGGCAAGCGCGATGTCGGCGACCACATAATCCTTGCTACCCGTCATGGCAGTGCTCCGATGCGAATTGATTGCGGGACGCGCCCCGCCCCGAAGGCGTGTCGGAGGGCGCGAGTTGCCGGCCTGACTAGCAGATCGGGAGTCGGACGACAATGGGATATAAAGAAATCTTTATCCGTGCATGTCTTCAGCGGCGACCAACACGAGAGAGCGCCGTCAGCATTCCTCGCCAAAACGGGAAGCAACCAGTTGCTCCAGCGCATCGATGACCTCTTCGGCCTGCGGGCCGCTGGCGGTGACGCGGATCGAATAGCCGGGGCTCGCCGCCAGCATCATCAGGCCCATGATCGAGGTGCCGCCGACCTTGACGCCGTCCTTCTCGACCTGGACCGTGGCATTGAAGCCGCTGGCAATTTGAACGAACTTGGCCGAGGCGCGCGCGTGCAGGCCGCGCTGGTTGACGATCGGAAAGTCGCGAACGATCTTGTCCTTTTCCGGCAACAGCGCGCTCATTTGCTGCTCAGGAGCTGACTGGCGACGTTGATGTATTTGCGGCCGGCAGCCTGCGCCTCATCCAGCGCGGCCGCCATGTTGTCGCCTTTGCGAACGCTGGACAGCTTGATCAGCATCGGCAGGTTCATGCCGGCAATGACCTCGATGCGGCCGGATTCCATCACGGAAATGGCGAGGTTGGAGGGCGTGCCGCCGAACATGTCGGTCAAAACGATGACGCCTGATCCGGTATCGACGCGGCCGACTGCGTCGATAATGTCGCGGCGGCGTTGTTCCATATCATCGTCGGCACCGATCGCCACGGTCTCGAAATTGTCTTGTGGCCCTACGACATGTTCCACGGCATTGCGGAACTCGGCGGCCAGTTGACCGTGCGTTACAAGCACGAGTCCGATCATTCTTTGGTGGCTCCCGTCATCGCCGCTTCACAGGCGCATTTTATGCTCGCCGACCGTTCCAGGTGGCGGGAGCGCTATCTTGTCGACGCAAGGCCCGTTGACAAGCCCAAAATTGCGCCGGCCCAGACCAATTTGACGCATTGCAGCAAAAAATCCAAATCGGATCACAGGAAAGGCGCAATCGACAGGCGCGACATCACTGCCGGCAAGGCCGCCGCGACATTGCGCCCGGCAAGATCGATGCGCGGCACTGGTACGCCGAAAACGAGTTCGCTGCAGTCTTCCTGGAAGCGGGCCATTTTGCCGGCTGGCACCAGCCGGATAATGAGGTCGATCACGCAGCTTGGCTCGAATGGTATCGGCTTGGGGCCGAATCCCGGCACCTCGACGAGGCCGGCTATGCTGACTGGTGCGCGGCAGACCAGCCGCCCCTCGCAATCGGCAGCAAAGAGCTGGTCATCGCCGATCAGCCGCGAAAACAGCCCGCGCTGGCTGCAATGATCGATCAAGGCGAGCGCCAGCGTCGTCTTGCCCAAGCCGGACGGTCCGGTGATGAGAATGCCGCAATCACCTATCAGGATGGCGGTGCCGTGAATGTTTTCAGGCTGCACAATAGGACCAGGCGTGATTGGAATTCATCCGTCAGCCTTCGGCCGGCAGCGTCACCACGAAGCGGGCGCCCTTGATCTCGCCAGGCTTGGTGCCCGGGATGTTCTCGGCGCTCAACGTGCCGCCATGGGCTTCGACGATCTGCCGGGATATCGACAGGCCAAGGCCCGAGTTCTGGCCGAACGCCTCGCCGGCCGGCCGGTCGGTATAGAACCGCTCGAAAATGCGATCGATGTTGTCGGCCCGGATGCCGGGGCCATTGTCGTCGACGGTGACGATGTTGAACTTGCCGGCGCGCGCCAGCGATATGGTGATGTGGCCACGTTCTTCGGGAACGAACGAGCGGGCATTCTCGATCAGGTTGGTGATCACCTGGCCGATCCTCAGATCATGGCCGACGACGAAGTAGCCTTTCACGCCCTGCGGCAGTTTGGCGACCTTGAATTCGATCTCGACCGCCTTCTTGTTGCGTGTGGCCTCGCGCGAGACGGCGACCAGATCGGTGATGAACTTCTTCAGGTCGACAGTTCCCGCGTCTTCCCGCGCCAGTTCGGCATCGAGACGGGAGGCATCGGAAATATCGGTGATCAGGCGGTCCAGGCGCCTCACATCGTGCTGGATGATATCCATCAGCCGGCTGCGCGAATTGTCGTTCTTGGCCAGCGGCAATGTCTCCACCGCGCTGCGCAGCGAGGTGAGTGGGTTCTTCAATTCATGCGAGACATCCGCGGCAAAACTTTCGATCGCCTCAATGCGGGCGTAGAGCGCATTGGTCATGTCGCGCACGGCGATCGACAAATTGCCGATCTCGTCCTGGCGGTCGGAGAAGTCGGGAATTTCCTCGCGGTTCTTGACACCGCGGCGAACCCTGACCGCCGCCGCGGAAAGCCGGCGCAGCGGGTTGGCGATGGTGGAGGCCAGCAGCATCGACAGGATAGCGGTAACCAACGCGGCGATGCCGAACACGCGCAGGATCGCCTTGCGCTCGGCCGCGACGATCTTGTCGATGTCGCCACCTTCGGTCGACAGCATCAGTACGCCGAGAACGGCACGGAAGCGCTGGATCGGCACCGCCACGGAAACGATCTGCTCGCCCTGCTCCGAGATCCGCACGATCGTCGACGGACTGCCGGTAAGCGCCTTGACCACTTCGGGAAACGCAGCACCGTTGCCGCCCGGCTGCTCGCGATAGACGGGCAGCTGCTTATTGCGGAAGAAATCGAAGACGAATTTCTGGATGCGCTCCAGAAGATCCGGCTGCTCCTCTTCGACCGGCGGCAGATCGTAGCGAAGGATCTGACCGCGCGAATAGAGATGGCGGGAATCGAGCAGCAGGTTGGCGTCGCGGTCGTAAATGCGGGCGCGCGTGCGCGTCGGCGAGATCAACCGCCTGAGCACCGGCGCCACGCGCTCCGGATTGATCGGGAAATCGAGATTGTCGAGCTGATCGGAGCCCGGGCCGAGGCTTTCGCCAGCCTGCAACTCAAGCAGCTTTTCCGGATCGATGCTGATCGAATCGGTCTCGACCGTCGCCGATGCGGCAATCGCGCCGGCAATGATCTCGCCCTGGGTCATCAGGCTCTCGACACGGGCGTCGATCAGCCCGTCTCGAAAGGTGTTGAGGTAGAGAATGCCGGTGACCAGGACGGCCAGGCCGGCAAGATTGAGAAAGAGAATACGCCGCGTCAGGCTGGAAAAGATGTGATGGCCGAGAAACCGGCGCATCGGCACCGTGATTTTCGACACGAAGGCGGGCAGAATCCGCGGCGGGCGCCTGGCGGCGCCCGATCGTCTCACTCGCTCTACTTCCACTGCCATCGAATAGCAGCTCCCGCTCGACTCAAGCTTCGCGGAACCGATATCCGACTCCGTAAAGGGTTTCGATCATTTCGAAGTCATCATCGACGGCCTTGAACTTTTTGCGCAGCCGCTTGATGTGACTGTCGATGGTGCGGTCATCGACATAGACCTGCTCATCATAAGCCGAATCCATCAGCGCATCACGGCTTTTTACGACGCCTGGACGCTGGGCCAGCGAATGCAGGATGAGGAACTCGGTGACGGTAAGCGTCACCGGCTCGCCCTTCCAGGTGCAGGTGTGGCGCTCCTGGTCCATGACAAGCTGGCCGCGCTCAAGCGACCGAGCCTGCTGGTTGGGCGCCTTGGCGGCCGCCTCGCGGGTACTGGCGCGGCGCAGCACGGCGCGGACGCGCTCGACCAGAAGACGCTGCGAGAAGGGTTTGCGGATGAAGTCGTCGGCGCCCATCTTGAGGCCGAACAGTTCATCGATCTCGTCGTCCTTGGAGGTCAGGAAGATCACCGGCAGGTCGGATTTCTGGCGCATCCGGCGCAGCAGCTCCATGCCGTCCATGCGCGGCATCTTGATGTCGAGGATGGCGAGGTTCGGCGGGCGCGCCGCCAGTCCCTCCAGCGCCGACGCCCCATCCGTGTAGGTTTCAACCCGATAACCCTCGGATTCGAGGGCGATCGAAACCGAAGTCAGAATGTTGCGATCGTCGTCGACAAGCGCGATTGTTGCCATTTCAAGCGGCTCCCTCATGAGCTGTCCCTTCTTTCGTCGAGAAGGGGCTTTTGCAGGACAAATTAGGTACAAAATGTGGCATAGGCTCTATCCGCTGTCACGCGCGGCATGCCGGCGGCCACAATTGTACCTCGATATGGATTGGACGAATGAACATCGCCAATCCTTTGGGCAACCATCAGTGTTTTTGCACATATAAACGATTTAAACAACTTTCAAAATATTTAAATCGATTAATGATTTGATATCATTCGCCTTTTCTGGTTTTGACGTTTTTAGCTCCTGCAATGGGGGTTCCGGAATTCGCCGGTAAAGACGCGGTAAATCGAAGAAGGGACACCCATGTCGGAAGCCGGCAAACGCAATCCTGCATGTACAATCGATCGGATCGGCCTGAGAACCACGGGCGTGGTGCGCTATAATTTCGGCGCGGCCGCGCTCTACGAGGAGGCAATCCGCCGTGGCGAGGCCCGACTCACCGCGCATGGCGCGCTTGCCGCCGAAACCGGGCAGCACACCGGCCGCTCGCCCAGGGACAAATTCGTGGTGCGCGACGAAAGCACCGCGCCGCATGTATGGTGGGACAACAACAAAGCGATTTCGCCGGGGCAGTTCGATACGCTGCTTGCCGATTTTCGCGCCCATGCGGCTGGAAAGGACCTTTATGTGCAGGACCTGGTCGGCGGCGCCGACGAGGAGCTGAAGCTGCCGACCCGGGTGATCACGGAGCTTGCCTGGCACTCCTTGTTCATCCGCAATCTGCTCATCCGGCCGGCAGCCGCCGAACTCGAGCATTTCGTGCCCGATTTGACGATCATCGACCTGCCGTCGTTCCGCGCCGATCCCGCCCGCCACGGCACGCGCGGCGAAACGGTGATCGCCGTCGATCTTTCGCGCATGATCGTGTTGATCGGCGGTACCTCCTATGCCGGCGAGATGAAGAAGTCGGTATTCACCGTGCTCAACTATCTGCTGCCGGCAAAAGGCGTGATGCCGATGCATTGCTCTGCCAATGAAGGACTCGCCGGCGACGCGGCCGTCTTCTTCGGCCTTTCCGGGACCGGCAAGACGACGTTGTCGGCCGACCCGTCGCGCACGCTGGTCGGCGATGACGAGCATGGCTGGGGACCGCACGGCATCTTCAATTTCGAAGGCGGCTGCTATGCCAAGACGATCAAGCTTTCGGCCGAAGCCGAGCCGGAGATCTTCGCCACCACCCAGCGCTTCGGCACGGTGCTGGAGAATGTCGCGCTCGACGCCGGTCGCGTGCCGGATTTCGACGATGGCGGGCTGACCGAAAACACACGCTGCGCCTACCCGCTCCACTTCATTCCGAACGCCAGCAAGACGGGGCGCGCCAACCACCCGAAGAATATCATCATGCTGACCGCCGACGCGTTCGGCGTGATGCCGCCGATCGCGCGGCTGACCCCGGCGCAGGCGATGTACCATTTCCTCTCCGGCTATACCGCCAAGGTGGCGGGGACCGAGAAAGGCGTTACTGAACCCGAAGCGACATTTTCGACATGCTTCGGCGCACCGTTCATGCCGCGGCATCCGTCGGAATACGGCAATCTGCTGCGCGAGCTCATCGCCCGCCACGGCGTCGATTGCTGGCTGGTCAACACCGGCTGGACCGGCGGCGCTTACGGCACCGGCAAGCGGATGCCGATCAAGGCAACGCGGGCGCTGCTTGCGGCAGCACTCGACGGCTCGCTGAAAGCGGCCGACTTCCGGACCGACGCCAATTTCGGCTTCGACGTGCCGGTGACGGTTACCGGCGTCGACCGCGCCATTCTCGACCCGAGATCGACCTGGATCGACAAGCCCGCCTATGACCGGCAGGCGGCAAGGCTGGTTGGCATGTTCGTCGACAATTTCGAAAAGTTCGAGGCCCATGTCGACGCAACCGTGCTCGGCGCTGCACCACGCATGCAGGTAGCGGCTGAATAGCCGTCGCGCTTCAAGGCCCGGCTTCGATCGGGCCTTTTCTTTTTTCGCCTGCCGCGCCATGACTGCGGCATGAACGCCGACGAAAAAATCATCATCACCGACGATGCGGTGATTAATCCGGGCGACCTGCACGAGGACTTCATCCGTTCGTCCGGCCCGGGCGGCCAGAACGTCAACAAGGTGGCGACGGCGGTGCAATTGCGCTTCGATGTTGCCAATGCACGGGGCCTGTCGGAGCGTGTGCGCGAACGGACCATCAAGCTTGCCGGCCAGCGCGCCACCAAGGACGGCGTCATCGTCATCGAAGCCGGACGCTTCCGCACGCAGGAGCAGAACCGGGCGGACGCCCGGGCGCGGCTGACGGTACTGGTCGCCAAGGCCGCCGAACCGCCGCCACCGCCGCGCAAGAAGACAAGGCCGTCCAAGGGCGCGGTCGAAAGACGGCTGAAGAGCAAAGCCGGGCGCGGCTCGATCAAGAAAATGCGTGGCCGGGTCGAGGATGACTGACAGCCGAATCGGCTTCGGATCCCAGATCGCCGGTGTGAAGTGCGCAGCCACTGCCGGAGGCGGCTTTCGGGTCGCCGTTTTCGTTTGACGGTGGCATTCTGATTTTCCAGACCAACGGATCAAGCGACCCGATGCTCGTGCTGCCCAAAGGCGTCCGCCATATGCCTGGTTACCTGTCGCGCGCCATGCAGGAAGTGCTGGTGGAAGATATCAGGGAGGTCGTGCAGGAAGCCCCGCTGTTCGTGCCGGCGATGCCGCGTACCGGCAAGGAGATGAGCGTGCGCATGACCAATTGCGGCCCGCTGGGCTGGGTCACCGACAAGGAGCACGGCTATCGCTACCAGCCGACTCACCCGGTGACCGGAAGGCCATGGCCGCCGATCCCAGAGATGCTGCTCGAACTGTGGCGGGACGTATCTGCCTATGCGCACCCGCCGGAGGCCTGCCTGGTCAATTTCTATTCCCAGGATGCCAAGATGGGTCTTCACCAGGATCGCGACGAGAGCGATTTCTCCGCGCCTGTCGTCTCGGTCTCGCTCGGCGACGATTGCCTGTTCCGGGTCGGCCAGACGATGCGCGACGGCGCCACCAAATCGTTCAGATTGAAGAGCGGCGACGTCGTCGTGCTCGGCGGCGAAGGCCGCCTCTGCTTTCACGGCGTTGACCGCATCTACCCCTCGACCTCGGCATTGCTCAAGAACGGCGGCCGCATCAATCTGACGCTGCGTCGGGTGACGATGCCGAAATAGGCTGTTCGGGTGGCCGGTCGCCCGGCCGGACATAATCGTCGCGCAGATAGATGCGCTCGGTCTCGTCCTCGACGAGAATGCGGTAGTGCGCCAGGATGCCGTCAAAGCCAAAACGCTCCGTCAGTTGGCTTGTCCAAGGGCCATCATCTTTCCTGATAACTTTCGTAGAGATAATGATATCAGGGCGCAGACGCTCAAATTCTTGGCGTTTGCTTTCAGCGTAACGCTCCATGATCATCTCGTAATGCGTGGCTCGGGCGACTTCACGCGAAAGCGTGGCTTGCCGGGACAGAGCCATTGCAAACGCTCCAAGCCAGTCATTGGGATCGGCCGAAACGAACTGGCCGCCGATCATGCGGCTTAGTGGATGTCCAGTGTCTATATCTGGACTGATCAAGGCGACGTTTGGTCGATCGGTCGCGGCGTGTATCACGGCGACCAACACCGCGCCTGGCTTCTGAGTGCCCCAGTTCGGTAAGAAGGTAGCCACAATCGCCAGCGACACCAAGGCTCGCGGGGGAGCCGCCAGGCGGGAGAGCAGCCCTGCCGATTGCCGCTCGCTTCTCGGCAAGGCCAGCAAGCAAAGACTGGCCGCTACAGCGTAAAAAATCGATGGGTAGGCATGATAAGTCCAGCCTTTGTCCTGGTAGAACAGCGGGAACAAGCCGGCAATAGATGCTGCCAGCGCTACGGCAGCCAGTTCTGGGAAATGGCCGACCGGCCACGACCACCATCCTAGGAACACGAGGAGAAGCCAGATAGACCCATAGTACACCATTCTAGGCACGGAGGCGCTGCCCTTCGCATAAACATCCACCAGCAGTGGATAGACGTCGCGCAGGAATTCCGGACTGATCAGGGTGACCGCTGCAAGGTAGGCGATGCAAACCCCGCCAATCACCCAGTGTTCCAGGGCGAACACCGGTCTTAGACTGCGCTGATGCGCTGCAACGAGCAGCGCCGGCGCCAGCACCATGATCGCATAGTAAGGCTTGATCAGCAGGAGCACCCCGCCAGAAAGGCCGGCCAGCGCTGCGAGACCTGAGCTTGGTTGCGTCGTTGCCTCTCTTCGCGCTCGCCAGGCATGCAACGCTAGCAGTGGCATGAGCAGCGCGACACCGATGTGCTCGCGCTCGCTGAAGACGTTACCCGGGAAGATCACCAGCATGGCGTAGAAGGCGGGGCCTAGCGCAAACAGCGACGGCGTTTCGGCGAAACCGGCGCGCTTGACGATCGCACCGGAGAATGAAAGTCCGATCAGTGCGGCCAGGTAGGTCCAAGCCTGGACCATGATCTCGGGCGCAATCCCCAGCATCCTTGCCGCAGCCACCGGCGGCAAATAGAGCCATACGCTGAATGGAGGGTTGGTCTCGTGGGTCTGCGAGTAAAGCCGCTCACCGGAGAGCATACGCTCGCATACGGTGATCAGCCAACTCGTATCCGGAACGGTGCCCCAACGTTGCTGGAAGACAACCGAAACGACGGTGAGCACAGCAATCACATGAACATTGCGGCTAGGAAGCAGCGACGCCGCAACATACGGCTCAAGCTATCAATGTCGTTCGAGACGCTCATGATGTTGCACCGAGGCTCTCGAGCTCGAGCCATACGTCGTCCAGCGGAGCGATTGGATCCAGCCGCGTCATGGTTTTTCCGAGGCCTTGCTCAATTCGGGTGGCCGGTCGCCCGACCGGACATAATCGTCGCGCAGATAGATGCGCTCGGTCTCGTCCTCGACGAGAATGCGGTAGTGCGCCAGGATGGCGTCAAAGCCAAAACGCTCTGTCAGTTGGCTTGTCCACATCGCGTTGTTTTTCTTGAAGACAATGATATCCGGGCGCAGACGCGCGAATTCTTTGCGTTTGCTTTCGACGTAACGCGCCATGATGGCCTGGTAACGCGTGGCTTCAGCGGTATCACCGGAAAGGGCTGCCTGCCGGGACAGGGAAAGCGCGAACACTCCGAGCCAATCGCTGACATGGGTCGAAACGAACTGCCCATCGATCATGCGGGTCAACGGATGTCCCGAGGACATATCCGAACTGATCAACGCAATAGTAGGCCGATCGGTCGCGGCGCGAATGGCGGCAACCAGCGCCGGCCCCGGTTTCTGGGTGCTCCAGTATGGCAAGAAAGCGATTGCCACCCCCGCCAGTGCCCAAGCTCGCGAAGGCGCCGTCACGAACGCCAACAGCTTCGACGGCTGCCGCACGATCCTGGGCACTGCCAGCAGGCACAAAATGGCTGCCACGGCGCAAAAGATCGCGGGATAGGCATGATAAGACCAGCCTTTCGCTTGGTAGAACAGGGGAAACATGCCGGCGATCGATGCAGCCAGCGCTACCGCCGCCAGCTCTGGAAACCGCCCGGCCGGCCACAGCCACCAAATCAGGAAGACGAGGAAACACCACGCGAAACCGTGGCCGATCACGATGGGCCAAAAGATGCCGAGCTTTCCATAAACATCCGCCAAGAGGGGATAGATGTCGCGCAGGAATTCCGGATGGATCAGCGTGACCGCGCCGAGATAGACAATGCAGATGCCGCCAATGACCCAGTGTTCCAGGGCGAAGATCGATTTCAGGCTGCGCCGGCGCACTGCAACGACCAGCGCTGGCGCCAACACCATGATCGCATAGTAGGGCTTGACCAGCAGCAAAATGCTGCCCGACAGGCCGGCGAGTACGGCGATCCCCGGGCCTGGTTGGGCGGCTGCATCTCTGCGCGCACGCCAGGCGTGAAGCGCAAGCAGCGGCATGAAAAGCGCCATGCCGATATGCTCTCGCTCGCTGAAGGCGTTGCCGGGGAAGATCACCAGCATTGCGCAAAACGCTGGCCCCAGTGCAAACAGTGATGCAGTTTCGGTGAAACCCCCGCGCTTGACGATCACGCCCGAGAGCGAAAGTCCGATAAGCACGGCAAGGTATGTCCAGGCCTCAACCAGGATTTCCGGGGCGGCGCCCAGCAATCTGGCCACAGCCACTGGCGGCAGATAGAGCCATACGCTGAATGGAGGGTTGGTCTCGTGGATCTGCGAGTAAAGCCGCTCACCGGAGAGCATCCGCTCGCATACCGTGATCAGCCAGCTAGTATCGGGAACAGTCCCCCAACGCTGCTGCCAGACGATGGAGAACACGGTGACTGCGGCAATGGCCAGGACATTGCGGCTAGGAAGCAGCGCCGCCGCGATATTCCGGCCGCGCCACCGGCTCAAGCCGTCAATGTCGTTCGAGACGCTCATGATGTTGCACCGAGGCTCTCGAGCTCGAGCCATACGTCGTCCAGCGGAGCGATTGGATCCAGCCGTGCCATGGTCTTCCGGGAGCCTCTGCTCAATTGGTTTGGAGCGGCGCAGGCGCCGTGTAACGCAGATAGACAGTGATTTCCGGCTCGTGGTGCAGCAGACGATAGTCGGCCAAGGCGGCTCCGATCCGCTTGTCCTGCAGCATCAGGGCTGTCCGCGCGGGCGAGCCTGACAGCACGACATCGGGCTTCTTCGCTGATATCTCGGCGGCGTATTCGCCGATCACCCGATCGCGGATGCTTTCAAGTTCCCGTCTCCGTTCGAGATCGCCGGTGGCGCGGGCGAGCGTGTCAGCGTTGGAGACCGCCCAGGCGCTCGGATGGCGTGATATGAACCTGCCGTCGACCAGCCTGGCGAGGGGATGGGCAACCTGCATCCGGTCGGCGATCGACATGATGGTCGGGGTTTCGACCGTTGCGCGGATCGCGGCGACAGAGCGCCCGATCGGGCCGTTGTCCGTCGTCAGCGCCGCGTACTGTGCCCTGACCGCTAGTTGCAGCACCAGCACGCAGCCGAAGATCAGGGCGGCCTTGCGAATGAAGCCTGCACTGCGGAATGTGCCGAACCGCAGAAGCTGGATGCCAAATGCAAGTGTTGCAACAACGACCATCGCCAGGGCGTGATTGGGCCAACCCTTGCCCATGACGATGAAGGCCGGAATGAACCCCAGTGCGGTCAGAAGCGGAATCCTGACGTCCCAGTTCGTCTGCCTCAGGCCGCCGGCCGCAAGCACGGTAGCGGCGGCCAGAAGCAGCACCACTTTCGGCCAGTTCGCCAGCATATCGGCGGTAGAGGCCCTCAACGGAAGATAGACCTCGCTGACCAAGGGCAGGACTTCGCTTAAATAAGCACGGTCGAAGAGCGCGATGGACGCGACATAGGCGGCCACGATCGTAGCGCCAAGCAGGTTCTCCACGACGAAGAGCGGTTTCAGCGACCGCCTTTCAACCGCAAGACAGAGTGACGGCAACATGAAGGCCAGCGCAAAATAGGGCGGCTTGACCATGACCACGATCGCCGCGCCGAAGCCCGCGACCATGTGCTCCAGGCGCGAGCCGGCGCTGAAATCCGGGTTCCGCTGACGTGTGCATTGCAACGCCACCCAAGGCAGAATGGCAATCAACGCGAAGTGCTCGCGTTGGCCGAATTGATCCGGCATGAAACAGAGAACCCAGCCCAGGGCCGCCGCTGCTGCCCAGAACGCATGGGGCTGCCGGTAAACCGGTTCATCGCGCGCGAGAATGCGGACAGAAACGAAAAGACTGGCCAGGCTCAGGCAAACGACACCAAGCGTCAGCCAGAATTCCGCACGTATGCCGGTGAGCTTTTCCAGGAGCATGAACGGCATGTAGAGCCAGATCGAGAAAGGTGGGTTGGTCTCCATGATGTCGGTGTTGAGCCGCTCTCCGCCAAGCAGCCGATCACAGACGACCAGAAGCCATGACACGTCGACATTGGTCGGTATCGCAATTGTTGTCAGCCAGACGGCGTATATGACGACCAGGCAGGCCAGCAGCAACGGGGCGCCCGCCACGCCCGCAAACGGCGAGAAACGGTTGGCACCGGGCAGCAGTTCACTGAGGGATCGCGCGCTAGAGACCACGAAACACCCAGCGTCCGAGGACGACATAGTTGATGACCGGCACGGCAATGCAGGTAAGCAGGATCGGGACTGCGGCAGGGACGCCGAGCATCTGGGTCAAAAGCCCCGGCAGGGCGATTGCGACAGCGAGGCCGGAAGCGGTGAGCAGGAGAAAGCGGGGCAGTTCCATCGCGTGGCTGCCGCCCGAGGTGAAGGTGAAATATTTATGCCCGGTGTAAGAAAACAGCGCGGCAACGGCGTAGGCCGCAAACGATGTGAGCGCCGCCGGCAGGGCCGCCGTCGCCTGCCCACGCGACAGCAGGAGAGCACAAACGGCATAGATCAGCGTCGACGCAATGCCAATTAGCGCAAAGCGCGATAGTCGACGATACGAACCGGTGCCCATTGCGCGGTCAAGCTGCCAATTTCTCGTCGAGGCGACCGGTTTCGAGGGCGTCGTCCTTGCGGAATACCGCCAGCAGCGAAACACCGAAGGGCAGGCTTGCATTTGGTATGATGCGGCCTTCCGCCGAAAACACTGCCTTCATCGCCGCATTCAGTGGTTTCGACGGCGTTGCATGGCCGGCTGGCAAGGCGGGCTTGCGCAACCTATCCACCAGCCGTGCCAGTGCCGCTACAGGAAAGAGTGCGGCATTTGTGTAGCTCAGCCGGTCGATCCTGAAACCAGCCCTTTCAATTCGTTCACGCAGCAGATTGCGTGAATAGCGCCGCATATGATGCAGCCCCACATCATGCGTGCTCCACAACCATTGGTGTGCGGGCACCGTAAGGATGACGCTGCCGGCTGGTTTCAGCATCTGGCGGATCGCGGCAAGCGATGCCTCGTCTTCGGCGACATGTTCCAGCACGTCGAACAGGCAAACCAGGTCGCAGCTTTGCGGCGTGACAGGAATGTTGTCCGGCAGATGTCCGGCAAGGAAGTCGCGGCCGGTCTTTTCCCAGGCAATCCTGCGTGCGAGATCGCTCATCTCGACTGCCGTCACGGTGCCGAACTGCTCCAGCATCCGGATGTTGCCGCCGGTGCCGGCGCCGATCTCGACGATGCGCGCCTTTTCGGGCAGGTCGATGCTGCGAATGACCGCCTCTGCGATGGCGCGACGCCCGCAGAACCACCAATGCTCGTCTTCGGTGGCGGCCATCTGTCGGTAGGCGTCGAGCTCCATTAGCTCATTCCCTCATATTTGCGGCGCACAATGTAGATCGGACGCTGCTTGATCTCGGCGTAGACCCTGCCGAGGTATTGTCCGATGATGCCGATGCCGAGCAACTGGATGCCGCCAAGAAAAAGAACGCTGACCAGCAGCGAGGCGTAGCCGGGCACATCAACGCCAAAGATCATTGTCTTGGCGACGATCAGCAGGCCGTAGAGGAACGACAGCGCGGAAATCGTCGCGCCGACATAGGTCCAGATTTCAAGCGGAGCGGTGGAGAAGCTGGTGATGCCTTCGAGCGCGAAGTTCCACAGCTTCCAGCCGGAGAATTTCGACTGGCCGGCGATCCGCTGATCGCGGACATATTCGACGCTTGCGGTGCGGAACCCGACCCAGGCGAACAGGCCCTTCATGAAACGACGGCGTTCGGGCAAAGACCGCAGCGCCTGGATGACCTGACGGTCGATCAAACGGAAGTCGCCGACATCGTGCGGGATCTTCTGCTGCGCGATCCAGTTGTGAACGCGGTAGAACATCGAGGCGGAGCGCTGCTTGAGAAAGCTGTCGCTCGACCGGTTGGCTCGCTTGGCAAGAACAACCTCGAACCCCTCGCGCCACTTTTCCACAAGCAAGGGGATGACATGCGGCGGATCCTGCATATCGACGTCCATCGGGATCGCGGCATCGGCATCGCAGCTGTCGAGGCCCGCGGTCATCGCGGCTTCCTTGCCGAAATTGCGTGAAAGGTCGATTATGTGGATGCGAGGGTCTGCTTGTTGGGCTTCGATCAGCTTTTCGAGCGTCGTATCGCTGCTGCCGTCGTTGACGAAGATGAACTCGAGGGCAACGCCATTGTCCTTCAGCGGAGCGGTGCTTTCGCACACCGCCTTCAGGAACGGGGCAATCGCGCCTTCCTCATTGTGGACCGGCACGATCAGGGCAATCGTGGCGGCGCCGCTGCCCGGATGTGCGACGCGGTCCGCTGCCGGCCGATCAATATTTAGGAATGGCGCATTCATTGTTTGCCGAGCCCGCAGATCAGGCCTGACAATAGGAAGACGGGGTTAAGATGACTTTAAGGAATGAATCGGGATTTCACAGTTTTCGGAGCGCCACTTCCTCGACCAGATGATTGGCGCCCTTGCGCAGGATGAGATCGGCGCGGGCGCGGGTCGGCAATATATTCTCGCGCAAGTTCTTCAGGTTGATGTTGGTCCACAGGCCCTCGGCGATGGCGCGGGCCGCATCCTCGGAAAGTTGCGAATAGCGGTGGAAGAAGGAGGCTGGGTCGCGGAAGGCGGTTTCGCGCAGCCGCATGAAGCGGGCGATATACCAGTGATGGATAAGCGCCTCCTCGGCATCGATATAGATGGCGAAGTCGAAGAAATCTGACAGGAAAGGCACGATCTTGCCGTCCTTCGGCAGCTTGCCAGGTTGCAGGACATTGATGCCCTCGAAGATCAGGATGTCCGGCCTGTCGATGGTCTGGAACTCGCCCGGGATAACGTCATAGGTCAGGTGCGAATAGACCGGCGCGCGGACGTTGCGCTGCGCCGATTTGATGCCGGACAGGAAACGCAGCAGCGCGCCGACGTCGTAGCTGTCGGGAAAGCCCTTGCGCTCCATCAGATTGTTGCGGCGCAGGACTTCGTTCGGCAGCAGGAAACCGTCGGTGGTGACCAGATCGACCTTGGGACTCGACGGCCAGCGCGCCAGCAGCTCCTTTAGCACGCGCGCCGTGGTCGATTTGCCAACCGCCACGGAACCGGCAATGCCGATGATGAACGGTGTCTTGGCCACGTCCAGCGCGTTGAAAAAAACCTGGCGTTGCCTGAACAGGAGTTGACTGGCTTCGACATGGGCCGACAACAGCCGCGACATCGAAAGGTAGATGCGCTCGACCTCGTGGAGATCGACCGGATCGTTCAGCGACCGCAGACGACGGACCTCGTCCTCGGTGAGCGTCATCGGCGTATCGGCGCGGAACCGCGACCATTGCTCCGCCGAGAAGAACCGATAGGGTGAATACTTCTCGGTAGGAGCGAGCTGGTCCATCGAGTTCCTCCGCAGCGATCAGCCCCGGTCCAGCCGAGACGCCTTTTCGGCGATGCCCGAACGACCGGTGCGGCGTTCAAGCTCGTTGAGCACATCGCTCAGCGGAATGTCCGCTATGCCGAGAACGACAAGCCAATGATAGATGAGATCGGCGCTTTCCGAAACAAGCGCGTCCCGGTCGGCGCTGACGGCTGCGATCACCGTTTCGACCGCCTCTTCGCCGAGTTTCTGCGCTGCCTTGCTCATGCCGCGCTGAAAGAGCTTGGCCGTCCACGAATCCGGATCGCCGGAACGTGCGCGTTCGCCAATGATCTTCTCCAGATCGGAGAGTGAGAACTCGGTCATAACGGCGTTTACAGCCTCTTCTTAGCCGGAAAGGCTCTAGGACCGATTACCCGGCGAGTCCAGCCGCATCGGCAGTCCGGCCTGAGCCATATGCATCTTGGCTTCGGCGATGCTGTAGGTGCCGAAATGGAAGATCGAGGCTGCCAGCACCGCGCCCGCATGGCCGTCGCGAATGCCTTCGACCATGTGATCGAGCGTGCCGACGCCACCGGAAGCGATGACCGGCACGCGTACGGCGTCGGCGACCGCGCGGGTAAGCGCTATGTCGTAGCCGGCCTTGGTGCCGTCGCGGTCCATCGACGTCAACAGGATCTCGCCGGCGCCGAGATCGACGATCCGCCGAGCGAACTCGACGGCATCGATGCCGGTCTTCTCGCGGCCGCCATGGGTGAAGATCTCCCAGCGATCAGCCTCGCCCGCAGCGGACACTTTCTTGGCGTCGATGGCGACGACGATGCACTGGTTGCCAAACTTGTCGGCAGCCTCGGCGACAAAATTTGGGGTTTTCACCGCCGCCGTATTGATCGACACCTTGTCGGCGCCGGCCAGAAGCAGCTTTCTGATGTCGGCGACCTGGCGGACGCCACCACCGACAGTCAGCGGCATGAAACATTGTTCGGCCGTTCGGGTAATGACATCGAAGATGGTCTCGCGGTTTTCCGACGAGGCAGTGATGTCGAGAAAGCAGAGCTCGTCGGCGCCGGCCGCGTCATAGGCTTTTGCCGCTTCGACGGGATCGCCGGCATCGACCAGGTCGACGAAATTGACGCCCTTGACGACGCGACCGTTCTTGACGTCGAGACAGGGGATGACGCGGGCTTTCAGCATCAGATCCTCTCGATCGCCGCAAGAAGGTCGACAAGCAGCTGGCCGACGACGGACGGAACCTCGGACTGGGAATCAAAGGCCGGATCGTAGGCCGAGAGCGTCACGCCCACGATCGGGATGGATCTGGCCAGCCCGCAGGCAAGCTGCCGCAGCTGTTCCGGACTCGGACCGCCCGGATGCGTGTAGCGGTTCACCTGCAGCACATCCGGATCGAGGACATCCAGGTCCAGATGCAGATGTCCCCGAACAGCCCCTGCCGCTGTGAGCTTTCCCACCATATCGAGCGCACCGGCACATTCGGCGCGCACGATCGGCAAAGTTTCCAGCAGGCGCTTTTCGTCGGGATCGAGGTCGCGGGCATCGACCAGCATGCAGTGCGCCGGGTCCATCGGCCGGAATCCCGGAATTGCTGCCGCCATCGGACGCCAGCAGAGCCCGAGTGTCGCCGCCAGCGCCATGCCGTCGAGAAAGCCGTAGGCGGACGTCTCTGGCGTGTTGAGATCGCCATGCTGATCGATCCAGATAATCGAATCCGCGTCTTCACCGGCAACCGCACCGGCGGCGGTCAGGCAATTTCCAGCAAGGACAATGGGGAAGCCTCCTCCGTCGCGGGCGAGGCCGACCTTGGCCGCGACGGCGTTGCAGACGGCGAAGCCGGTTGCGATTTCGCGCCCCTGCTCGTCTCCCACCTTGCCGATATCTTCGACGGCGACGTCATGGCCGGCCACGGTCAGAGCTTCGACGAGCCCACCGCCGATGATGGCGTCCGGCCCCTGGCCGCACCCTTCATGATGGTGCCCGCTGTCATAGGGGGCGAGGATAATCGAGACTTTCATGATGACGCCCCTGCCATCGGTTTGCCACGCAGGATCGCCAGTGCCTCGGCCGGGTCGATGCGGCCGTCGTAGAGCGCGCGGCCGGAGATCGCGCCTTCGAGCTTCCGCGCATCGGGCATGGTCATGCGCACAATGTCGGCGATCGAGGCGAGCCCGCCCGAGGCGATGACCGGGATCGAAACCGCCTCGGCGAGATCGATGGTGGCGTCCCAGTTGATGCCGGTCAGCACCCCGTCTCGATCAATGTCGGTGTAGATGATGGCAGCAACGCCGGCGCCCTCGAATTTCCTCGCCAGTTCGATGACGCCGAGGCTCGAGGCCTCCGCCCAGCCTTCGACCGCGACCTTGCCGCCCTTGGCGTCGATGCCGACGGCGATCTTGCCCGGGAATGCCTTGCAAGCCTGCCTGACCAGATCCGGATCGCGCACCGCCACAGTGCCAAGAATGACGCGGGCCAGCCCACGGTCGAGCCAGTCCTCGATCTGCGCCAGAGTGCGGATGCCGCCGCCGAGCTGCACCGGGTTGTTCGTCGCCTTGAGGATGGCGCCGACTGCCGCGCTGTTGACGCTCTGGCCCTTGAAGGCGCCGTTGAGGTCGACGACGTGCAGCCATTCGAAGCCCTGCTCTTCGAAGGCGCGCGCCTGAGCGGCGGGATCGTCATTGTAGACCGTCGCGGTCGCCATGTCGCCATGCTTGAGGCGCACGCATTTGCCGTCCTTGAGGTCTATCGCCGGAAACAGGATCACCTTCAGGCGCCTTCGACGATGACAAAGTGGCCGGTCGAGCCGGCGAGCCTGTACTTCAAGGCCTCCTGGTATTCAGGCGAGCCGTAGCAGGCGATCGCCGTCTCGTAGGATTCGAATTCCACCAGCACGTGGCGATTGCCTGTCGGCCCTTCCGGGCTGGTATACCGTCCGGCGCGCACGGGAAACTTCGCGCCGTATTTCGCAAAAGCCGCGGCATTGGCCTCGATGTACTGCTTGTAGACCTCGGGGTCGCGGACATCGACCATCGCCATCCAATAGCCCTTCTTGCTCATGACCTAGGGCCTCCATTGCAGGAAGTTGGTGATCAAAGCGAGGCCGAGCGCCTGGCTCTTCTCGGGGTGGAATTGCGTTCCGGCGAGATTGCCGCGGGCGACAGCGGCCGTCACCGGGCCACCGTAGTCGGCGACCGCCAGCACCTCGTCCTCCTTCCGTGCATCGAGATGGTAGGAGTGGACGAAGTAGGCGTGCAGCCCCTTCCCGCCCGTCGCAATGCCGGAAAACAGCGGATGCTTGCGCTTCAGGTCAATCGTGTTCCAGCCGATCTGCGGGATCTTCAGTGTCGGATCGGCCGGCGTGATCTCCTTGACGTCGCCGGCGATCCAGCCAAACCCTTTCGTAACCGTTTTCTCCAAGCCTCGCTCCGACATCAGCTGCATGCCGACGCAGATGCCTAGGAACGGCCGTCCCTTGACGATCGCGACCTCCTCGACCGCTTCCCACATGCCGGCCACAGCGCGCAGTCCAGCGGCGCAATCGGCATAGGCGCCAACGCCGGGCAGGACGATGCGGTCGGCGGTCCTGACCCGCTCGGCATCGGCTGTGAGTTCAATCGCGGCGGCAATGCCGGCTTCATGAGCGGCACGCTCGAAGGCCTTGGTGGCCGAGCGCAGATTGCCCGACCCGTAATCGATGATCGCGACCCGCATCTCAGCGCTTTCCCGGAATATGGGTCAGCCCCAGTGCCATGCCCATCGGCGTCGGCCGGGCAAGTGCTGCGTCCGGGACGATGCGCTGTGCGGGGGACCGTGCATTCGAATCCGCATCGGTTTCCAACGCGTAGCGAATGTCGGCATCGTCGAGCCTGTCGGCCTCGACGACACCCCATTCACGCCAGCCACGGCGGCGCAGTGCTGCGATCCGCAGGGCCTGCCCTTCCAGTCCGACAAAGAGCATGACAAGGAGGGACAAAAGCGAGCCTGCGCTTTCCAGGCCCAGGCTTTCGCCCAGCATCGAAAGCAGGCCCATGGCGACAAAGGCCAATGCCGCCTCGACCCACAGCCGGTGCCAGGCCAGCCACAGCGGCGGCAATAGGAAGCCGAGCCAGGCAAAGCCGTCACGGACAAAGGTGGTGTCCACCCTTTCGCTGCGGCCTGGCGGTTCCATCGCGACATAGATGGCCATGGCGCTACCCTTTCAGGGATCCCTTGGTGGAGGGAACCGCGTCCGGCTGGCGCGGGTCGCGCTCGAGCGCCGAACGCAGCGCACGCGCCACGGCCTTGAAGCAGGTCTCGGCAATGTGGTGGTTGTTGGCGCCGTAATGATTGGTGACATGCAGCGTGATGCCGGCATTCTGCGCCAGCGCGTGGAAGAATTCGCGCACCAGCTCGGTGTCGAACGTACCGATCTTCGGCGATGAGAACGAAACATTCCAGACCAGAAAAGGCCGGCCGGAGACGTCGATCGCCGCCCGCGTCAGCGTCTCGTCCATGGCGAGATCGATCGAAGCATAGCGCATGATGCCGCGCCGCTCGCCCAATGCCTTGGCCAGCGCCTGCCCAAGCGCGATACCAGTATCCTCGACCGTGTGGTGGTCGTCTATGTGCAGGTCGCCCTTGGCCTTCACCGTCATGTCGATCAGCGAATGGCGCGATAACTGGTCCAGCATATGGTCGAAGAAGCCGACGCCCGTCGAAATGTCGGATTTGCCCGAGCCGTCGACCTGAACCGACACGGAGATGTCGGTTTCCTTGGTCTTGCGGCTTATCTCGGCGGAACGGGGCACCATGACCTCATCCTTGTCTCAGATTTGCACGATTCAGGCGTTCACATGCCTGAAAACGAAAGCCTTCTAGCAGCATGATCCGGCGATTGCCAGTTACCGCTGCGGAGCACTATCCGGCCCGGTGGATGGCCGGTTTGCAATCGTCTGGCCTATGCATACATATGGCCGATCAAGTCACTCGTAACGCGCCAATCGCCTTGATGGGATCGGTGCTGACCGGAGCAGAAAATGTCTAATGAACTGACCATGCATGCCACGACCATCCTAACCGTGCGCAAGGGCGGCAAAGTGGTGATCGCCGGCGACGGCCAGGTCAGCCTCGGCCAGACCATCATGAAGGGCAACGCCAAGAAGGTGCGCCGCATCGGCAAGGGCGGCAACGTCATTGCCGGCTTCGCCGGCGCCACCGCCGATGCCTTCACGCTGCTGGAGCGGCTCGAAGCCAAGCTCGAACAATATCCCGACCAGCTGACACGCGCCTGCGTCGAGCTCGCCAAGGACTGGCGCACCGACCGCTATTTGCGCCGGCTGGAAGCAATGATGCTGGTGGCCGACAGGTCGGTGTCGCTGGCGCTGACCGGCACCGGCGACGTGCTGGAGCCCGAATTTGGCGTGATGGCCATCGGCTCCGGCGGCAACTACGCGCTGGCCGCGGCCCGCGCCCTGATGGATACCGATAAGGACGCCGAGGAGATCGCCCGCAAGGCGATGCAGATCGCGTCCGACATTTGCGTCTACACCAACAACAGCTTCGTCGTCGAAACCCTCGATGCCGCCTGAGCGGAGCCTCCGCTACGGTTTTCGGCCGGTGACCGAGAGGGACCTGCCGATGATCGCCGGCTGGCTTGCCGAGCCGCATGTCACCGAATGGTGGAACGACCCAGAGACCGAGATCGCGGAGATCCGCGAGCATATCGACAGCATTTCGGTCGAGCCGCTGATTATCGAGCTCGACGGCAAACCCATCGGCTATTTGCAGAGCTACGATCCGCATCTGGAGGACGGTCATCCCTATAGCGACCAGCCGTTCGGCACGCTCGGCATCGATCTGTCGATCGGCGTGCCGGAGCTTGTCGGGACCGGCCACGGCTCGGCGATCGTCCGGCAGTTCGTCGAGCAGCTTTTCGAGGAAGGTGCGCCGCGCGTCATCATCGACCCGGACCCGGCCAATGCACGGGCTATCCGTGCCTATGAAAAAGCCGGTTTCAGGGCTATCGATCGCAGGAAGTCGGAATATGGCGATGCCGTGCTGATGGCGATTGATGCCCCAGAGGGTGATGCCGAACAGGGTGACGCAGAAGAGGGGCAATAGCAGCATGAGCGTATCCAGCGACAAAACCGTCTCGGCCTACGAAGACAGTTGGCGAATGGGGCTTCTGTTGGTTCTCGGTCTGGTCATATTCCAGGCAGGGGTCCTCTACGGCATGGGGCGGACGCCGATTTGCACCTGCGGCTACGTCAAGCTGTGGCACGGCATCGTGCAGAGCTCCGAGAATTCCCAGCATATCTCCGACTGGTACAGCTTCTCGCACATCATTCACGGCTTCCTGTTCTATGCGCTGGCGTGGTTTCTTTTCCCGCGCTCGCCGCTCGGGCTCAGGCTGGCCTTTGCGGTGGTGATAGAGGGCGGCTGGGAGCTGCTCGAGAACAGCCCTTTCATCATCGATCGCTATCGCGCCGGCACGATCTCGCTCGACTATTATGGCGACAGCGTCATCAATTCGGTGTCGGACACGCTGGCCATGGTGCTGGGGTTTGTCATGGCGCGAAGGCTTCCTATATGGGTGATCGTAACCCTCGCCCTCATCTTCGAATTCGGTGTCGGCTATCTCATCCGGGACAATCTGACACTCAACGTGATCATGCTGCTGCATCCGTTCGAGTCCATTCGGCAGTGGCAAAGTGGAATTTAGTGACATGAGCACCTTCTCTCCCCGCGAAATCGTTTCGGAACTCGACCGCTTCATCATCGGCCAGAAAGACGCCAAGCGTGCCGTGGCGATTGCCTTGCGCAACCGCTGGCGCCGCCAGCAGCTCGAGGGCCAGATGCGCGAAGAGGTGATGCCGAAGAACATCCTGATGATCGGCCCGACCGGTGTCGGCAAGACCGAGATTTCTCGCCGCTTGGCGCGCCTTGCCGGTGCGCCTTTCGTCAAGGTCGAAGCCACCAAGTTTACGGAGGTCGGCTATGTCGGCCGCGATGTCGAGCAGATCATCCGCGATCTGGTCGAGATCGCCATCGGGCTGGTGCGCGAGAAGATGCGTGAGGACGTCGAGGCGCGTGCCCACATCAACGCCGAGGAAAGGGTGCTTGAAGCGCTCGTCGGCAAGACGGCGAGTCCGGCCACCCGTGACAGTTTCCGCAAGAAGCTGCGCGACGGCGAGCTTGACGACAAGGAGATCGAGATCGAAGTGGCCGATACCGGCAATGGCGGCATGCCCGGCTTCGAGATCCCCGGCATGCCGGGCGCCAATATCGGCGTGCTCAACATCAACGACATGCTGTCGAAAGCGATGGGCGGCAAGAAAACCAAGATGCGCAAGACGACCGTTAAAGAGTCCTACGGGCTGTTGATCAGCGACGAGTCCGACAAGTTGCTCGACCAGGACGAGGTGGTGCGCAGGGCACTCGAATCGACCGAGAATGACGGCATTGTCTTCCTCGACGAGATCGACAAGATCGCCTCGCGCGAAGGCGGCATCGGTGCCGGTGTTTCGCGCGAGGGCGTGCAGCGCGACCTGCTGCCGCTGGTCGAAGGCACCACGGTTGCGACCAAATACGGACCGGTGAAGACCGACCACATCCTGTTCATCGCTTCAGGTGCGTTCCACGTCGCCAAGCCATCCGACTTGCTGCCGGAATTGCAGGGCCGCCTGCCGATCCGTGTCGAGCTGCGGGCGCTGGAGAAGGACGATTTCGTCCGCATCCTCACCGAGACCGAAGCCAGCCTGATCAAGCAGTATATCGCACTGATGAAGACCGAGGGAGTCGACCTGGTCTTCACCGATGACGCGATCGACTCGTTGGCCGGCATCGCTGTTGACCTCAACGCCAGCGTCGAGAACATCGGCGCCAGGCGGCTGCAGACGGTGATGGAACGGGTGCTGGACGAGATCTCCTATGACGCACCGGACCGCAACGGCACCTCCGTGACCGTCGATGCCGCCTATGTGGAGAAGCATGTCGGCGACCTCTCCAGAAACACGGATTTGTCGCGTTTCATCCTGTAGGAGACGCTTCATCCTCAAAGAGGCCGGGGAATTGCTCCCGGTCTCCGCCAAATTCAGCCCGGCATTTCCGATGTGTGGCCAAATGGAAGCATCCGGCGAGCTTTCGTCCCGTCGGGTGCAGGCGTCTCTCGACTCCCGTTGGAGCATTACCTAGTTTGCCCGGCGACTATTTGGGCGGCGGCGCATGAAAAAACTGATCCTCGTCATTCTCGGGCTGACGCTGGCGGCAGCCATGTTCGCCGCGCAAGCGGCAACCATGGTGCCGCCCGGCAACCGCAACACCGAGCAGCCCGACATACCGGGCGCATCCAGCCGGCGCACCCAGGCGACCAACACCACCTTCCAGGCGAAATACCGCAAAGTGTTTGCGCTGCTCCAGAACGATGCCGAGCTGCGTGGCAAGATCATGCAGGCAGCCGCGGCCTATGGCATCGACCCGATGCATATCGTCGGCGCCATCGTCGGCGAGCACACCTACAATGTCGATGCCTACGACCGGCTGCAGACCTACTACGTCAAGGCGATCTCGTATCTGTCGAGCAAACTCTCCTTCGCCTATGAAGGCGAAGACATCACCGATTTCGTGCAACGGCCGCAATTTGCCAAGTGCGCGGGCAAATCGGACAGTTACGAACTCTGGGAATGCCGCGAGCAGGTGTGGAACCGGTCGTTCCGCGGCAAGACCGTCAACGGCGAGAGCTTTCCCAACGACCGCTTCGGCGCGACTTTCTTCCAGCCCTATTATGCCGGCCAGACTTTTGGTCTTGGCCAGCTCAATCCGCTGACGGCACTGCAGATGAGCGATCTCGTGCACAAGGTTTCCGGCCTGCCGGAGCTCGACGTCGGCGACCCGAACGCGGTCTACAAGACCATCATGGATCCTGACCTGACCCTGCCTTATGTCGCGGCAACGATCCGGAAGTCGATCGACGCCTATAAAAGCATTGCCGGCTTCGACATCTCAGGCAATCCCGGCATCACGTCGACGCTCTACAATGTCGGCAATCCGGAACAGCGTGCCTATGCGCTGAAGGCCGAGAACGACAAGCGCCGCGCTGCGGGCGAGCCGGAAAAGCTGCCTGAGGAAAATTACTATGGCTGGCTAGTCAACGACAAGCTGCCGGAGCTGAAGGCGCTGTTTTAGCGGTGAAGGTCTGCGGTGGAGCCTGCGCCAGGAAATCGCCTATCTGCTTGAACTCTGTGGCTTCGAACCCGTCGATCCTTTCAAGGGATCGCCCCCGGCTGGGGAACAGCTTTGTCGCGCGCGCGATCTGATGGGCAGCAAGGGGTGGATATTGTTGAAAAAAGTCCGGCGCATCCCTAAGCGAACGCCGCCAGCAGAATCCCATTTCCATTGTCAGATCTCTTGCGGAATCTGGATCCGTAATAGGTCTCCGTTCGGTTGCCTACTAAGAGAGGTAACGGGATGCATAAGCGTATGCGAAGTTGGGGCAAAGGAGTGCAGATGAGTGATCCGCTTAGGTCCATTGATCGGCCCGGTTTAGGGCGTGCAACGATGGGCTACCAGCCGGCCGAGAATGATTTGTTGAGCGAGGTGCTGCGCGATCTACGCCTTGCCCATGCGAGATATGGCCGCAGCGAGTTGACGGCGCCCTGGGGCATCGCCGTGCCGTTCAGGGAGGGTGTACGTTTTCATGCGATGCTCGAGGGTCATTGCTGGATACAAGCCAAGGGCTTGCCGCCGCTGCTGCTCGAAAACGGCGATGTGCTTCTTCTTCCCCACGGAACAGAGCACACTATGTCCGATCGGCCAAAACGGCGAACCTTGCCGCTCGCCGATGTCAAACCAGCGTTGATCGGGAACGGAACTTACGAGTTGAAGTCTGGCGGCGGCGGCGCGCGATCGTTGATCGCATGCTGTACGATCGGCTTTGAGGGCCCGACAGCAAATCCGCTGCTGGAACTGCTACCTTCTGTGATGCACATCCGGCATGCCGAGCATGGCGATACTGACCTACCAAGCCTCATTGCGATGATGGCGCGCGAGGCTGAAGGGCAAAGAATCGGCTCGGCAACGATAATGGCGCGCCTTGCCGATATTGCCATGACGCAAGTAATCAGAACCTGGGTCGAGACATGTTCCGACGATCTGACTGGTTGGCTGGCGGCCGTGCAGGATCCACAAATCGGGTCGGCGCTTGCAAGAATCCATCGCTCCCCTGGGGAAGACTGGCCAGTCGATCGCCTGGCTGCATTGTCCGGGCTGTCGCGATCGAGGTTCTCGCAGCGGTTCAAGAGCCTGTTGTCGGTATCCCCCGCCCGCTATCTCCTGCAATGGAGGCTTCGGCTGGCGGCATCCTGGTTGCGTAACGGATATATGTCGCAGTCACAGATCGCATCGGAGTTGGGATATGAGTCCGATGCGTCCTTCAGCAGGGCGTTCAAACGCTTCATGGGTGTCTCACCCGGCGCTATCCGAGATTCAGGGCTGCGTGTGAGCGGAACAGAATCCTGATCGGGTTCATGCGAGGCTGTTTCGACCAGCCGCAGATACGCTCCTGTTGCGACCGCGTGTAATACGGAAAATACGCGCGACAAACGGTCAAATATTCAGTCGTTTCTGCCATAGCAACGCCATACCAGCATCTGCCAATTTCAATGGCCGCAACCACTTCGGTCGGCCGTTCCGGCAGGAGTACCACATGGCGCTGACGTTGCCTGATCTTCCTCGACCAACCGCTGGCGAAGACACGCCCTATTGCGTTATCGCTAAGCATCGCGCCACTCCCGGCCAAGGCTCCGCGCTTGTCGCCCGTATGCTTAAAGATCTCCAAGCGACGAGATCGGAAGCCAGCTGTCTTCAATTCCACATCCATCGAGATCGGACCGACCCCGATCTCATCGTTATCTACGAGGTCTGGCGCAGTATCGATGCACTCAAGAGCCACTTCGGCGAAGCCTATGTCCAGAGCTTCGTCGTAGATGCTGGTGAGCTCGAACCGGGCGACATGGAGACGCAGTGGCTGGAGATGCTGAGTCCGTATGCCAGCGGCAGAGATCCAGGATGAACGGTGACGAGCAGTCTCTTTCGAATCAGCGTGTCGTGATCGTCGGCGGGACAAGCGGCATGGGCATGGGTGCGGCCCGCGCAGCCTGTCAAGCAGGCGCCGACGTCATTGCGCTCGGGCGGCGCCCTTGAGTGAGAATGGTTGCAGAGCAAAGGGTCCACGGTTCGATCACGTTCCAGTCGCTGGACATGACCGATGATACAGCGGTCGAGCAAATGTTCGAAACACTAGGGACGCTCGACCACCTTCTCATCACCGCGACCCCGCCGAGTCCGGGAGGTCCCTTCCTCTCCCAGACGATGGCCAACGCGCAGGCCGTTCTGCACGGCAAGCTCTTGGGCAGTTGGTCTTGCGCGCGGCACGCAGCGCCTAGGATGCCGAAAGGTGGTTCGATCACATTCACGACCGGTGGCTTGGTGACCAAGCCTCGCATGGGCGCATCGATGATGATGGTCGCCTTTGCTGGTCTGGAGGCGCTGACGCGAGCCCTTGCGCTCGAACTCGGTCCGATCCGCGTCAACACAATCCGACCAGGCGTCATAGACAGCGAAATGTGGGCCGGCATGCCGCAGGCGAAGCGCGCGGCGTTTTTCGCGCTGGTGCGTCAGCGCTTCCCGGCAGGACGCGTCGGAAAAATCGACGATATCGGCAAGGCCGCACTTTTCCTGATGGCCAATGACTTCGTGACCGGCGCCGTTATCGAAGTTTCCGGTGGTGAAACGCTGGTCAGCATCGAATGACGGAGAGGTATGAGATGAGTATCCACGAGTTCACCCGACAAAATTCGCAACGATTGCCCCAACTGAGCGCGTCATAGCAATTCCCGGGCGAGCGATGAGCTGGAGATAAAGTATGATCAAGACACTACACGTTGCCCTATTCGTCGTTGCGTTCGTCCTCCCCATTCCTTTCGGCGCATTGGCTCAAGGCAGCTCGGCTGCAGCCGAGCCCCCGACCCAGTCGGAGTTGCCGAATTGGCTTCGCCGTGGATTGCCGGGCCCGGGGCATGAGGTCCTGGCGCCAATGATCGGCACCTGGCGCGTCCAGATGAGCTTCTACGGCACACTCGGCCGTAGCCCCGATCAGCCGCCGCTCGTGACGGACGATCTCATTAGCCATCGTCAGTGGTTGGCGGGCGGCCGTTACATCGAAGACATAATGGAGGGAACGCTGGATGGAGCGCCGGTCTGGCGCAAAGGATGGCTCGGCTACAGCATCATGGACGGACGTTACGAGTGGGTCACGATCGATCCTGTCAACACAACCATGATGTATTTTAAAGGCGTCCCTAATTCGGGGGATCAAAGGCCGATCAGCATGTCCGGCACCTTTACCGACCAGGGCGTGGCGGGCGAAGAAACAGTCGGCAAGCAGGTCGGCATGCGCACTGTAATCAAAATCGAGAACAACGATCGCCACATCATTGAGCTCTATTTCACGCGTCCCGGACAGCAAGAAACACTGGCAACGCGCGCCGTCTATACGCGACTGAAGGCGTGAGCGATCGCTCAAGGGTGGCTCGGACGTTGTAAGTAGCTTGCGCGGGTTCCATCGCTCGGCCGGGATATGCCGGGAAGGTCGAGTTCAGTTCCGACGATCTCAAAGCGTCCAGTTCGGCGCCTGGAACTGCTTTGAAAGACGACCGGACGCTGAGCGCCCGGCAAGTCAGAGATCGGACTCTGAACGAAGCGCGTTCTCGGAGCTGAGATGAGGATCAGTCCAGCGAACATTGCCCCGAGCAGGCACACCTCTCCGACTTCTGCGCCGATCGCGGTGGAGAGACCGGCCATCGCTAGCTCCTCTATCAACTCGCTCAGCCGGACGACAGGGTCGGCAGTCGAAGCAGGCTGGTTCTATCGACGGCGGCCGCCTTGCCACGGCCTGCCAATGCGGGATCGATTCCGGCATCGCGTAGCTGGCGGTCGCTAAGTTGAGCCAGCTCACGCCGTTGCGCTGCGGCCCTAAGGGATCGGGCGATGACCAGGTGCATAACACGGAGAACACACTGGACTGGAGGCGTCATGATAGCCTCTTTTCACAGAGCCCCGGCCGTATACGGGCAGGGCGGCGGGCTGTGGTCAGCCCGTCTACTGAGGAGAGAGGGTCGCGCTGCGATTTCAGAAGGAGGAAATTCGGTTACATCTGAAACTCGGTTGGCTGGAAGGGGTCGTCTCGGCCGTGACGGCAAGCGCTTAGCTGACATCTGGGATCGAGATCGGATCATTCGCCTCATGGCAACCTTTCGGCGCAAAGTCGCGCGAACGACCCCGTTCCAACCCTCATGAGACGTTTCCATCGCGGGCAGGAACGACCGGTCAGGGTCGTCTCCCGCCATCAGGTGCAGGATTGTCACCACCAGAACGGCAAGCGCTCCGCAAGTTCTTTCAAATGGCTCTGGAACCCGCGCTGGCTCATGTCGCCAGCAGCGACTTCAGCTTGATCGTTTGCGAGCCTAGCGCTTCCGGCGCCGGCTTTGCCCTTTTCGCGATCAGCATCTCGGCCAGCCTTATGTCGCGGGCGACCGCGTTGCCGGGGCCGATGCCACTTGCCGCAACCAGCCTGCCGTCCTCGGCGAGATGGAACAGAATGAAGGCGCCGTCGCCGAGCTCGCGACGCACAATGCTGCGGCCTTCGTCCGACAGGCCGGCGATCTGCAAGGTCAGGCCGTACTGATCCGACCAGAACCATGGCACCGCCGCGTGGGCCTCGCCGGCGCCAAGCATGTTCCTGGCCGCAAGCGCGCCCTGCTCCTGCGCATTGCGCCAGGCTTCCAGCCGCACGCGCCGGCCGCCATAGATGGCGAGCGGAAACGAGCAGCAATCGCCGGCGGCAAAGATGTCCGGGGCGCTGGTGCGAAGCTCGGCGTCGACGGCGATACCATTGTCAATCGTCAGCCCTGCCTCCGCGGCAAGTCCGGTCACCGGCACGGCGCCGATGCCGATCACGGCAAGATCGGCGACAATGTCGTGTCCACCGGCAAGCACGATGCGCACTTCGGCGCCGTCATCGGCAATGGCGTCGATGCCCTCGCCGCACAGGATTTTTACGCCTTCGGCTTCATGCGCCTGATGGATAACCTGCGCGATCTCGGCCGGCACGCCGCGCATCAGAATGCGCGGCTGCGCCTCGATAACGGCAACAGTGGCGCCGAGCCTGCGTGCCGCCGTGGCGAGCTCGAGCCCGATGAAGCCGCCGCCGATGATGGCGACGCGATTTCCGGCGCTGAGATGAGCGCGAATGGCCAGTGCGTCGTTGAAGGTCCGCAGATAGACGCAGCGCCCGCCAAGGCCCGGAATCGGCAGCTTGCGCGGCAGCGACCCTGTCGCCAGCAGGAGCTTGTCGTAGGCCAGGACCGAGCCGTCCGACAGGCGCACGACATGCGCCACGCGGTCGATCGCCATCGCCTGAACCGAATGGATATGCCTGATCGATCTTTCGGCCAGGACCGCCTCACTGGCGATCGCCTTGATCAGGGGCGCGTCGGCGACCATCGCGTCTTTCGACAGCGGTGGCCGCTCATAGGGCAGATGCGGCTCGTCGCCGACCAACGTCACCGGGCCATCATAGCCGAGCTCGCGCAGCGCAAGGGCGGCGCGCCCGCCGCATTCGCCGGCGCCAATGATGACCATTCCCTTCGTCATCATCAACCGATCCGGACAAGGACTTTGCCGGCGTCGACTTTGACCGGATAGGTCCTGAGATCGACGCAGACCGGCGCGCCCCTGGCAGCCCCAGTCTTGTAATTGAAGCGGCCATTATGCTTCGGGCATTCGATGATATCGTCCATCACCAGCCCGTCGGCCAGATGCACCTTCTCATGCGTGCAAAGCCCGTCGGTGGCGAAATACCCGTCCTCGGGGCTGCGGTAGATGGCGAAGGTGCGACCGCCATGGTCGAACCGCATCACATCCTCCTCGTCGATGTCCTCGGCGTCACAAGCCTCGACCCAGTCGCTCATTTGCGCCTTCCCCGATTCTTGGTGCCCCGGCGTAGGCTTGTCATTCAGCAGCCACCGCAACAGCAGCGTTATCGTTGTGGAAATCCTCGCGATAGGGCCTCGCCGTCGGCGGCAGTTCGCGCTTGATGAAATAATCCTCATTGCGCAGCTGGCGCAGGAAAGCCGGTATCATCTCGCGATAGCCGGCCAGGATGGACGGCGTCGGCGCCGGCAGATCGTGCTTGATCAGCTCATGCAGCCTGGGCAGCGCATGATAGGGCACCATGGGGAACATGTGATGCTCGACGTGGTAGTTCATGTTCCAGTAGATGAAACGGCTTATCGGGTTCATGTAGACCGTGCGGCTGTTGAGCCGGTGATCGGTGACGTTTTCAGCCAGGCCGCCATGCTGCAGCAGGCCGACCATGACATGATGCCAGGCACCGTAAAGCCTGGGCAGACCGACCAGCATCAGCGGCAGGAACGAGCCGGTATGAAGCGCCAGCGCGACGGTCGCGGCATAGATCGCCGTCCAGATGCGAGCAATGCGGATTGCCTTCGGCCGCTCCTGGTCGGGAATGAAGGTTCTTTCGGCCGGGCTGATGATGCCGGCCGCATTGCGAAGCATGTCGCTCATCGCGTGCCAGGCATCGAGAATGCCGACGAAATTGAGCAGGACGCGCAGCAGATCGGGCGGGCGCATGACGGAGATCTCCGGATCGCGGCCGACGATGATGGTATCGGTATGGTGGCGCGTGTGGCTCCAGCGCCAGGTCACCGGGTTGCGCATGATCATGAAGCAGGCGATCTGATAGACCACGTCGTTCATCCACTGCGTCCGGAAGGCGGTGCCGTGGCCACATTCGTGCCAGCGTGAATCGGTGGAGGAACCGTAGAGGACGCCGTAGACGAAGAAGAACGGCACGCACCACCAACTGCCCCAGAACCAGGCGGCGCCGGCGCCGCTGAGGATCATGGCACCGAGCCAGATGATGGTATCGCGGATCGCCGGGCCGTCGGAACGCTGCATCAGTTCCTTCATCTGCTTGCGCGGCACGTCGGTATGGTACCACTCGGCCGCCGCCAGCCCGCTCTCGACGGCAAGCTTCGCGTCGCGGCCGATCAGGCTGTAGTCGCGTCGGGACGCCGCTGCGGAGGTTACGTTCCCGGTTTGGAGCCCAATATCCACCATGGCGGAGGCCTCGATTGTGTTCTGCCATGTTCAAAATAGCGCCGGGCCCTGATAGGCTCAATATCACAAAGATAGTTTCTATCATTTTCTATCAGAATGGTTTAAAAGAATCGGATAATTGGAGCGAGGCAGCGATGGCGAAACGGCCGACGATCACCGACCTGGCACGCATTTCGGGGGTCAGCGTTGCCACCGTCGACCGGGTGCTGAACAACCGCTTGCCGGTGCGCGAGGAAACCGCGCGCCGCGTCTATGAAGCCGCGACCAGTATCGGCTATCACGCGGCCGGGCTGATCAAGCAGCGGATGCGCCATGAATTGCCCGAATACCGGCTCGGGTTCCTGCTGCTGCGGCGGGAGGACGTCTTCTACAGAGAATTTGCCCGCGAGCTTGAACTGGCGGTATCGCAGTCGCCGCGCTTTCGCGGCGTGGCGACCATCGACTTTGCCGCTTCGCTGGCGCCGGACGAGATCGTCGAGCGGATGCGCAAGCTGGCCGCCAAATCCAGGGCCGTCGCCCTGGTCGGGCCTGATCACCCGACGCTGACGGTCGCCGTCGAGGCGCTCAAAGCTAATGGCGTACCGGTGTTTTCCCTGCTTTCCGACTTTGCGTCCGGTATTCGCGAGGGCTATGTCGGCCTCGACAATCGCAAGGTCGGCCGCACCGCTGCCTGGATGATCTCGAAGGCCGCGACGAGACCTGGCAAGGTCGCCCTCTTCGTCGGCAGCCATCGCTTCCACGGCCACGAGCTTCGCGAGATCGGTTTTCGCTCCTTTTTTCGCGAGCAAGCGCCGGAATTCACTCTCCTTGAGACGTTGGTCAATCTGGAAGCGAACCAGATCACGCATGATGCAATGATCGAGCTTCTGGCCCGCCACCCCGATCTTGCCGGCTGCTATGTCGCCGGTGGCGGCATGGAAGGCGCGATCTCGGCGCTGAGGGAGGCAAAGCCGGCAGAGATGCCAGCGGTCGTCTGCAACGAGATCACGCCTGACTCCCGCGCGGCGCTGGCGGATAATTTGCTGACGATGGTGATCTCGACGCCTCTGGCACCGCTTTGCCGCGAGCTTGTCGGGCTGATGGCGCATGCCATCGAGACCGGCGCCGCGAATGCGCCGGGTCAGACCTTTCTGCCCTTCGACGTTTATCTGCCGGAAAACATCTGACGTCGCGGTCATTTGGCGGCAGAAATGATGTAATCTATCAGAACGCTTTCAGGCCTGGCTTGCCTGAGCGTTCGTCTAAAAGAGCTCGAAATGCCGAAAATCCATTCCTCATGGCGAAATCTCGCTTGACGCCCACGCGAAATGGAATAAATATTTCACCAACTGAACATTTTGGTTCTTTCGTTCCGGAAGATCTGTTTCAGGCAAATGCCTCCGGAACTAAAATGGCAATCGGGAGAGAATTCCCTGCGAGATCGGGGATTCCGGGTAGATCGGTGCAGCCGGACACCAATGTGGAGGAGAAATAAAATGAAAAAACTGCTTTTGGGCGTCGCGTTCGCGGCGCTGATGAGTTCGTCCGCCTTTGCTGCCAAGATCGGCGTGTCGATGGCGTTGTTCGACGACAATTTTCTCACCGTGCTGCGCAACGGCATGATCGAGCAGGCCAAGGGCATGGACGGCGTCGAGCTGCAGGTGGAGGACGCGCAGAACGACGTTGCCAAGCAGCTCGACCAGATCAAGAACTTCGCCGCCTCGGGCGTCGACGCAATCATCGTCAACCCGGTCGACACCTCGGCCACCCAGGCGATGTCGGACGCAGCCGCCGCTGCCAAAATTCCGCTGGTCTATGTCAATCGCGAGCCGGTCAACGTCGACACGCTGCCGGAAAACCAGGCTTTCGTCGCCTCGAACGAAGCCGACTCTGGCACGCTCGAGACCAAGGAGGTCTGCCGCCTGTTCAAGGAAGCCGGCAAGAAAGAGGCCAATGTCTATGTGATCATGGGCGAGCTGTCGAACCAGGCCGCGGTGCAGCGCACCAAGGACATCGATGATGTGATTGCCACGCCGGATTGCAGCTTCATCAAGATCATCGACAAGCAGACGTCGAACTGGAAGCGCGAAGAAGCGCAGAACCTGATGACCAACTGGCTGTCGACCGGCAAGCCGTTCGACGGCGTCATCGCCAACAATGACGAGAGCGCCATCGGCGCTATCCAGGCGATGAAGGCCGCCAATATCGACATGAAGTCGGTTGTCGTCGGCGGCGTCGACGCTACCCAGGACGCGCTAGCGGCGATGCAGGCGGGCGACCTCGATGCGACGGTGTTCCAGGACGCAGCCGGCCAGGGCGCTGGCGCGCTTGATGCTGCGCTCAAGCTAGCGAAGGGCGAGAAGGTCGAGCACAAGGTCTACATCCCGTTCCAGCTGGTCACGCCGGCAAATATCGACAAGTTCCTGAAGAAGAACTGAGGCGGACCTGTCCGATACGGAGCGGCGCGCCAAAGTAAGACAGCGCCGCTCCGCTTTTTCCCCCTCGGCCTGAACAGCGCCGAGTGGAGACCGTGGCTGACGGAGGAAGCACGATTGGCACAGACATCTCACGGCGTCGGCGGGCTCAGCTATGATGCGAAGCGGCGCGCATGGCCGGCCGAATTCAACGTCTTCCTGGCGCTCGTCATCCTGGTCGGCGCTTTCGAGCTGATCGGCCGGGTTTTCCTGGGCGACAGCTTCCTGTTCAATACCCGCGACAATATCGATGCGATCTTCAACGAAGCGCGCCTGCAGATCATCATCCTGCAGGTGTCGATCGTCGGCATCATTGCCATCGGCGTGACGCAGGTGATCATTACCGGCGGCATCGACCTGTCCTCGGGCTCGATCGTCGGCGCCACGGCGATGATAGCCATGAGCTTCGCCCAAGTGGCGACGGTCAACGGCAACCCGAACCCCAAGGCGATGTTCATTGCCCAGGGCTGGACCGACCTGCCGGTGATCGTGCCGGTGCTCGTCGCAATCGGCTGCGGCCTGCTGGCCGGCCTGGTCAACGGTGCCTTGATCGCCTACACGCGCATCCCGCCGTTCATCGCCACGCTTGGCATGATGGTCACCGCGCGCGGCATCGCCAAATGGTGGTCGAAGGGGCAGCCGATCTCGTTTCCGACCGAGAGTTTCGCCGCCATCGGCAAGGGGCTGATGCCGGTCATCATTTTCATTTCGCTGGCGGTGCTGTTCCAGCTGATCCTGAGCTACACCAAATATGGCAAGCACTGTTATGCAATCGGCTCCAATGAGGATGCCGCGCGCATGTCCGGCATCAACATCGCCAACCACAAGATCCTCGTCTACGTCATTGCCGGCATCCTTGCCGCGCTCGCCGCCGTGGTGTTGAGCTCGAAGAATCTCACTGCCCAGGCCGGCATGGGTGTGATGTACGAGCTCGATGCGATCGCCATGGCGGTCATCGGTGGCGTGTCGCTGTCGGGCGGCCGCGGCTCGATTATCGGGACGGTGATCGGCTCGCTGATCTTCGGCGTCATCATCTCCGGCTTCACCTTTTTGCGCCTCGACGCCTATTATCAGGAGATGGTCAAGGGCGTGATCATCGTCGGCGCAGTCGTTCTCGACCAGTGGCGCCAACGCCTGCGGGCAATGAGGGCTTGATCATGTCGGACATCGTCCTGAAAACCGAAAACCTGACCAAGTACTATGGCGGCGTCCATGCGCTGGAGGGTGCCAACTTCGAGCTGCGCAAGCGCGAGCATGTCGCCATCATGGGCGACAACGGTGCCGGCAAATCGACCTTCGTGCGCCAGATCACCGGCGTCGAGCAGCGAACCAGCGGCAGGATGTGGTTCGACGGCAAGGAAGTGAATTTCGCCGGGCCGATCGAAGCCCGCGAGGCGGGCATCGAGACGGTGTTCCAGAACCTGGCGCTCGCCGAC
This sequence comes from Mesorhizobium sp. M1163, assembly GCF_040318415.1. Classification (NCBI taxonomy): domain Bacteria; kingdom Pseudomonadati; phylum Pseudomonadota; class Alphaproteobacteria; order Hyphomicrobiales; family Phyllobacteriaceae; genus Mesorhizobium; species Mesorhizobium sp. M1163. The sequence continues at coordinate 65,906 of NZ_JAMYMF010000015.1, forward strand.
GACCTCGACGTGCCGTCGAACCTGTTCCTCGGCCGCGAGAGGGTGCTTTTCAATCTCGGGCCCTTCTCGATCCTCGATCGCAAGTTCATGCGCAAGGCGACCGAGGCGGCGTTAGTCCGCACCGCCGTCAAGATCCCGAACCTTTCCAACACCATTCGGCACATGTCGGGCGGCCAGCGCCAGTGCGTGGCGATCGCCAGGACCGCGACCTTTGCTTCCAAGCTCATCATCATGGATGAGCCGACGGCGGCGCTCGGCGTGCAGGAGACGATGCAGGTCGAAAATATCATCCGCACGCTGAAGGAAAATGGCGAGCCGCTGATCCTGATCTCTCACAACATGCGTCAGGTGTTCGATCTGGTCGACCGCATCGTCGTTTTCCGGCGCGGCCGCATCGTCGCCAATTTGCGCAAGCAAGATACCGATGGCAACGATATCGTCTCCTACATCACCGGCGCCAAGACCGGGCAGGCGGAACTTGCGGCGTAAGGCCAACGTCGTGTTACGGGGGCTGACACGCCTTCTCTTTCCAACCATTCTCAAAGGAAATTCTTCATGCTTCGCTTTGCTCTTCTCGGTGCCGGCCGTATCGGCAAGGTCCACGCCCGTGCGGTGGGCTCCAACCCGCAGGCCAGGCTGGTTGCGGTTGCCGACGCCTTCGAGAAGGCGGCGACCGATTTGGCCTCTGCCTATGGCGCCGAAGTGCGCAGCATCGATGCCATCGAAACTGCCAGCGATATCGATGCGGTCGTCATCTGCACGCCGACCGACACCCATGCCGATCTGATCGAACGCTTCGCCAGGGCGGGCAAGGCGATCTTCTGCGAGAAGCCGATCGATCTCGACGCCGGCAGGGTGGAACAATGCCTGGCCGTCGTCGACAAGGCCGGCGCCACCCTGATGGTCGGCTTCAACCGCCGCTTCGATCCGCATTTTGCCGCCGTGCGCAAGACGATCGACGACGGTGCGATTGGCACAGTCGAAATGGTGACCATCACCTCGCGCGATCCCGGTCCACCGCCGCTCGACTATATCGGCCGCTCGGGCGGCATCTTCCGCGACATGACCATCCATGATTTCGACATGGCGCGCTTCCTGCTCGGCGAGGAGCCGGTGGCGGTCAGCGCGCACGCTTCGGTGCTGGTCGACAAAAAGATCGGCGAGGCCGGCGACTTCGACAGCGTCAGCATCATCCTCGAAACTGCCTCCGGCAAGCAATGCGTCATCTCCAACTCGCGCCGAGCCACCTATGGCTACGACCAACGCATCGAGGTGCATGGCTCGAAAGGCATGATTGCGGCCGAGAACCAGCGGCCGGTGTCGATCGAACTCGCCAATGAGAAAGGCTATACGCGGCCGCCGCTGCACGATTTCTTCATGACTCGTTATCTCGACGCTTATGCCAACGAGATCGCTGCCTTCATCGCGGCAGCGACGTCAGGCAAGAAGGCGGCGCCGAGCGGCAAGGACGGGCTGGTGGCGCTCAGGCTGGCAGATGCGGCGCTGAAATCGGCCAAGGAAGGCAAGACCGTCCGCCTCGACAAAACAATCTGACTATCAAGCACAGGAGCAAGGCGATGAACGGTTCAGCCGGTCGCAATTCCGAAACACGCGCCATCGTCACCGGCGGCGCACAAGGCATCGGCTTTGCCGTCGCCGAAGCGCTGGCCGATGAGGGCTGCCGGGCGCTAGCGCTGATCGGCCGCTCGAAGGAGAAGGGCGACAAGGCTGTCGCCATCCTCAAGGGGGCAGGCGTCGATGCCATCTTCATCAGCGCCGATGTCTCAAAAGTGGCCGACTGCAAGCGTGCGGTCGAAACGGCGATTGGCCATTGCGGCACCGTCAACGCGCTGGTCAACGCCGCCGCCACCTCGGCTCGCGGCTCACTGGTCGAGACCTCAGAGGATCTATTCGACCAGATATTCCAGACCAATGTGCGCGGGCCGTTTTTTCTGATGCAGGGCGTGGTGGCGCATCTGCTGGCGCGCCAGGCACCGGGCTCGATCGTCAACGTACTGTCGATGTCGGCGCATTGCGGCCAGTCGTTCCTGGCGCCCTATTCATCGAGCAAGGGAGCGCTGGCGACGCTGACCAAGAATGTCGCCAATGCCCATCGCGGCAATCGCATCCGCTGCAACGCGGTGCTGCCCGGCTGGATGGACACCGAGGGCGAGGCAATCGTGCAGAAGAAATGGCATGACGCGCCGGACGACTGGCTTGAAAAAGCCGAGGCCGCGCAGCCGATGGGCCAATTGGTGAAGCCGGCGCAACTTGCCCGATTGATCAGCTATATGATCAGCCCGCAGTCCGGCGTCATGACCGGGTCGCTGGTCGACTACGACCAGAGCATCGCGGGGGCGTCACCGGAATAGGATCAGCCGTGTAGCCTTGCGTCAGAAGCAGTTTGCCATGAGTGGCCGAGATGCCCCAAAATATCAAAGCCGGCATAATCGGTTCCGATCGACCTCACTCAGGCACACGGGCTCTGAAACCCTCTCCTTCCCTGTTGCCGCCGTATCGCCATTCCCGTATAGTCAAGATAGTCAGAATGGTCATGGGAGGTCGAAATGCCGTCTGCGCCCAGAGAGGATACTAACTGGACGGTCGCTGGGGCAAAGGCCCGGCTCTCGGAGGTTATCGAGCGCGCGCAATCTTCGCCGCAGACGATCACCAGAAACGGTAAGCCAAGCGTGGTTGTCGTCTCGGCCGAGGAATGGCAGCGGAAGACCGCGCGCAAGGGTACGCTTGCGGAGTTCCTGCTGGAGTCGCCGCTGCGCGGCGCCGATCTCAACCTTGAGCGCCAGCGCGACGAACCGCGTGATCTGCCGCTGTGAGGCTTCTGCTCGATACGAATGTCCTGTCCGAGGTGACAAGGCCGGCGCCGGATGTGCGCGTTCTGGACTGGCTGGGCGGGCTTGATGAGGACCGCTCATTCATTAGCGTCGTGTCGATCGCGGAGATCCGGCGCGGCGTCGCCCTCATGGACGAGGGCCGGAAACGCGAGGCACTGGCCGAATGGCTCGCACGGGACCTGCCGCAGCGCTTCGAGCAGAGAGTTCTTCCGGTGGACGAACCGGTTGCCTTGGCGTGGGGCGACCTGATGGGCCTTGCGAAGCGCCGCGGTCGCGGTCTGTCGTCGATGGACGGCCTGATTGCAGCCACGGCGATTGCGCAGGAACTCACCTTGGCAACGCGTAACACGAAGGATTTCGAAGACTTCGGAATTGAACTCGTCGATCCCTGGACTGCATGAACCCGCTCGGCGCTGCATGCTGGGCCACTACGTCAGTAGCATCATCAGACACGTGACAATCGCCTCGGCTTCGACTATATGAGCCTCATGATCAACCTGACCGCCACCTATTGGTACTTTAGCAGCTCGCTGGCGGCGGGAGGATTGCGCTCGATCTGAAGATTGCAGCAGCAAGATCCGAACAGCCGCCAGACCTGGCGGCTTTTTTGTTTCAGCCGGCAGGTCTCCCAATCAGGAGTAGAAAGCCGTGTTGACCACCACAGACGATCTTCGGGTCAAGGAAATAAGGGAATTGAGTACGCCGGACGAGGTGATGCGGGAGATACCGCGCACACTGACGGCGACGCGGACCGTTGCCGCGTCACGTAATGCTATCCATGCCGTGCTGACCGGCACCGACGACCGGCTGGTGGTCGTCGTCGGCCCCTGTTCGATCCACGACCCGGCCGCTGCCGTAGACTATGCCAGCCGCTTGGCATCACTGCGAGAGAGCCTGTCGGACCGGCTGGAGATCGTGATGCGGGTGTATTTCGAGAAGCCGCGCACGACGGTCGGCTGGAAGGGCCTGATCAACGATCCCGACCTGGACGGCAGCTTCAACATCGACAAGGGGCTGCGGATGGCCCGCAACGTGCTCGCCGCCGTCAATAATCTCGGCCTGCCGGCGGCGACCGAATTCCTCGACATGGCCACCCCGCAATATATCGCCGACCTCGTCGCCTGGGGCGCGATCGGCGCGCGCACGACCGAGAGCCAGATCCATCGCGAACTGGCATCGGGCCTGTCCTGCCCGGTCGGCTTCAAGAACGGCACTGACGGCAATCTGCGGATCGCCGCCGAGGCGGTGAAATCGGCCGCCCAACCGCATCATTTCATGGCGGTGACGAAGGGCGGACGCAGCGCCATCGCGACGACCACCGGCAACGAGGACTGCCACGTCATCCTGCGCGGCGGCATTCAGCCCAATTATGACGCAACAAGCGTCGCGGCTGCCTGCGCGGAACTCGGCCGGATCGGCGTGGCGCCGCGGCTGATGATCGATGTCAGCCACGCCAACAGCAGCAAGAAGCCGGAAAACCAGCCAGGGGTGGCGGCTGACGTGGCTGGCCAGGTCGCGGCAGGCGACGAGCGCATCATCGGCGTCATGATCGAGAGCAACCTCGTCGCCGGCCGGCAGGACGTCGTGCCGGGCAAGCCGCTCGTCTATGGCCAGAGCATCACCGATGGCTGCATCGACTGGGCAGCCACCGAGACGGTGCTTCACGGCCTTGCCGACGCCGTCGAGCGGCGCCGGTCGGTGCGCCGAAGCATGATATCAAGCCGTTCAGGCGCCGCCTGAGCACTTCTCCTTCTCCCCTTGTGGGAGAAGGTGGATCGGCACGCAGCGCCGAGCCGGATGAGGTGCTGGAAGAAACTCGGCGTAAAATATTGAGGGATTTTAAGCGCTTATTTCTTCGCTGTAGCGATCCGTCCAACACCCCTCATCCGACCGAGCTTCGCTCGGCCACCTTCATCCCTCAAGGGGAGAAGGGGAAGCCAGCGCCGGGCTTACTACCGCACAGCGATCCAGCGCTGTTCCGCGAACGAGCGCGCCATCGCATGCACGGTGCGCTCGATCTCCAGGCCTTCGTCGAAGTCGATGATCCGCGCCGGCTTGCCGGCAAGCCGCGTCAACAGTTCCCGGCATTCGATGATCTTGAGGTCATTAAAGCCAAGGCCGTGGCCGGGCGCCGGCAGGAAGGCGTCGTAAGGCCTGTGGTGCGGGGCAACCAGGACTGTCCGATAGCCTTGCTCCGTCGGTCGGTCGGCTGTCAGATAGAGCTGGAACTCGTTCATCCGCTCCTGGTCGTACAGGATCGAGCCCTTCGAACCAAAAATCTGGATGGCGATCCGGCCCTTGCGGCCCCAGGCCGAACGGTTGACCAGTAGCGTGCCGGCGATGCCGTTTTCGAGATGCATCAGGATACTGGCGATGTCGTAGGTCTCGACCGCGCGGCGCCCGCCCGAGGCGACGCGGCGGTCGGCATAGGGTTTGGCCATGTCGCACATGACGCGGGCAACGCGACCGAACAGTACGGCGATGAGCGACAGCGGATGTACGGCGAAATCGTCGAGCGCGCCGTAACCGGACGCCGCCTCGTGCTTCCAGAAGAACAGCGCCTCCGGATCGGCCATGAAGTCCTCGTCCATCTCTATACGCAGATGGTTGACCTCGCCGATGATCTTCTCATCGAGCAGCGCACCGATGTGGCGGATCGCCGGGTTCTGAATATAGTTATAGCCCAGCGCGGCAACCTTGCCGGATTTTCGCGCGGCCGCAGCCATCGCTTGCGCCTCCGCAAAACTCGGCGCCATCGGTTTTTCACACCACAGATGCTTGCCGGCTTCGAGGATGGCGATGGCCATTTCCGGGTGGAACTGGTTCGGCGTGGTCAGCGAGATGACATCGACATCCGGGTCGTCGACGACGGCGCGCCAGTCACCGGACGCCTTGGCGAAGCCGAATTCGCTGGCACGGCGTTTGGCAAGGTCCTCGTTGACCTCGCCCAGATGGACCAGCCTTGGCTTGTCCACATCGGGAAAGACGGTGCCGACGGCGTTCCAGGCAATGGCGTGGCACTTGCCCATGAAGCCCGTGCCGATAAGACCTACCCCGACCATTTGCCTTGTCTCCCTGTGTGCAAATTTATGTGGATGAATTAGTCCATTTCGTTTGCAAATGGAACGCTTGCCTCATTTTTTATGGTGTTCTTGCACAGGCCCGCTATGATGGGGCACAGAGGGAACCGACGATGAGCCTGGGCGGAGCGACGATGGACGAACGGGTGCCCCGCGATTTCGAGACGCTGCGGGCGACGATCCTGGAGCGGCGCCAGAGCCTGCCGAAACGCATCGCCCAGATCGCCGCCTATGCGCTCGACAACCCTGACGATATCGCCTTCGGCACCGCTGCCAGCATCGCCGCTTCGGCCGGTGTCCAGCCTTCGACCCTGATCCGCTTTGCCCAGCAGCTCGGCTTTGATGGTTTCACCAGCCTGCAGCTGGTATTTCGCGAGCGCCTGCGCGAACGCAATTCGTCCTATGATGAAAGGCTGGCGGCGTTGCGCGCCAAGGCCGAGGAAGGCGCCGGCCACCGGGCGATCTTCGACGGCTTCGTCGCCGCAGCCAGCACCTCGCTCAACGACATTTCGCGCACGCTGAATGAAGACCATTTCGAAGACGCAATCGCCGTTCTGGCCAAGGCGGAAACCATTTATGTGCTGGCCAAGCGGCGCTCCTACCCGGTCGCCTCCTACATCGCCTATGCATTGGGCAAGCTCAAGATCCGCAACCAGCTGATCGAATCGGCCGCCGGCCTGAACGCGGAGATGATCGGCTTTGCCTCTCCAAGGGATGCCGTGATCGCCATCAGCTTTTCGCCCTATGCCCCCACCACCATCGAGGAGGCGCGCGTCATTTCGGAGCAAGGCGTGCCGATCGTGGCGATTACCGACAGTTCCTTTTCGCCGCTCGCCCAATTCGCCAGAGTCTGGTTCGAGGTCGCCGAGGCCGATTTCGCCGGCTTCCGCTCGCTGTCGGCGACGATGGCTTTGGCCACGGCGCTGACCGTTGCCGTCGGCGAGAAGCGGCGCGATAGCGGCCGCAAGCGCAAGGCCTAGACCACCTCTATTGCCGTTTCGCCTTCTGCCAAAAGCCGCGCTGCGTCGCGGGCAGGCGGTGACCCGAACTGGCGGGCATACTCCCGGCTGAACTGGGAAGCACTCTCATAGCCGACAGCGAAGGCGACACTCGCCACGTTGCCCGGCTGGGCAATCAGCAGATGACGGGCTTCCAGCAAGCGGATTTGCTTTTGATACTGGATTGGGCTCATGGCCGTCGCCGCCTTGAAGTGACGATAAAACGCAGCACTGCTCATATGGGCGATCTCGGCCAGATCCCCGACCCGAACCGGCTGATGGGAATGCGAACGGATCCAGGCGATGGCCTGGCCAATCCGGGACAGATGGCCATCGGCGCGCGCAAGTTCACGAAGCTTTCCGCCCTGGGGGCCTTGCAGGAGCCGAAACAGCATCTCCCGCTCGAGCATGGTCGCGAGCACGGGAATCTCCGCTGGCCGGTCAAGCAACCGCATCATTCGACGCAACGCGTCGAGCAGATCGTCATCAACGGGAGTGGTGGAGAAGAAACTGTCGCCACCGAGGGCTGGCGCGTGCTCGACGAGGAGCGCGGCGACGGCTTGCAGGTCAAGGGTCAAGCCAATGGCCAGATAAGGACGCGCCGCGCTCGCTTCGACTATCTGGCTGATAGTGGGCGTCTCGACAGTGTAGATGAAATAGCTGGCCGGCTTGTAACGAAGAGCCCGGGAGCCGATCAGGACCGTCTTTGCGCCCTGCAATACGAATAAGATCCCCGACCCCCACACACCCGGCAATGGTGCCGTGGCGACTTCGCTGCGGCCGATCGAAACGCGGGGAACCGCCGTTCTTGTTCGTCGCCCGCGCGCATGGCGGCCGGCGATCTCGATCAACTCCTGCAGCGCCTCGCTCATCGCGCCAGCATCGCGCATTCGCGGTGGCTGAGCAACAGCGTGAGAGGATTAGGCAAGAGCTGGAGAGTTTCCGGCGCGCGGCGTCCGCTGCGTCGCGCCATTTGTGGGGTCTTCCACAAGCAACATGAAGACACCGATATGAGAACATCAAAGACCGCGCTGGTGACCGGCGCCAACAAGGGTATAGGCCGCGAAATCGCCCGGCGACTGGCGACCATGGGCTTCAAGGTCTGGCTCGGCGCCAGGAGCGCCGAACGCGGCATGGCGGCGGCGCAGGCATTGTGCGCGGAAGGCCTCGACGCAGAGTGGCTTGAGCTGGACGTCACGAGGGATGACAGTGTGAAGGCGGCAGCCAAGGCGCTCGGGCAGGCCAGCCCCTGCCTCGACGTGCTGGTGAACAACGCCGGCGTCGCCATCAACTACGACCTGCCGCCGAGCCAGCAGCGGGTCGCCGACATCCAGGCCACCTACGACGTCAATGTCTTCGGCCCGATCCGCGTGACACAGGCATTCCTGCCGCTGCTGCTGGCAGCACCTGCTGCCCGTATCGTGATGGTGAGCAGCTCCACCGGCTCAATCGGCCGGGCGCTCGATCCCGCCACCGCGAACCACGCCGTCAATATGATGGGCTACGGTAGCTCCAAAACAGCCTTGAACGCCATCACCGTGGCCTTCGCCAGGGAACTCGCGCCCCGAGGCATCAAGGTCAACGCCGCGGCGCCCGGCTATACCGCCACCGATCTCAACGGGTATAAAGGTCACCGCACGGTGCAGCAGGCGGCCGAGATCGTCATTCACCTGGCGACCCTGGACGCCGATGGCCCGACCGCCGGATACTTCAACGATGACGGCCCGCTTCCTTGGTAAATCAGCTGGTTTCAGTGGTAGACCCTTGACGTTCGTCTGACTTCAAAGTTTCTGAACGCGCGAGCCTTGCACAGCACTTTTCAGCCTAGGGAATGCTCGTTCCATATTGACTATGGATTGGAATTATTATTTCATATTACCGGCGCCACGCTGCCGCTCGCGCGTGTTACCCAAGACAACAAAGCCGATGGGAGGTTCGAATGGGCGAAGCCGTGGAAGCGAGACATGCGCCGCTCGACATCATAACGATCGGCCGCGCTTCCGTCGATCTCTATGGCCAGCAGATCGGCTCGCGCCTCGAGGACATTACTTCGCTTGCCAAGTCGGTCGGCGGCTGTCCAGCCAATATCGCGGTCGGCACTGCCAGGCTCGGCCTGCGCTCGGCGTTGCTCACCCGCGTCGGCAATGAGCAGATGGGCCGCTTCATCCGCGAGCAGCTGACCCGCGAGGGCGTTTCGGTCCAAGGCCTCAAGACCGATCCGGAGCGGCTGACCGCCCTGGTGCTGCTGTCGGTCGAGGATGAGGGCGTCTCGCCGATGATCTTCTATCGCAGCGATTGCGCCGACATGGCGCTTTCGGAAGACGATATCGATGAGGCCTTCATTGCTTCAGCACGCGCGGTCGTCGTCACCGGCACGCATTTTTCACGGCCCAACAGCGACGCCGCGCAACGCAAGGCGATCCGTGTCATGAAGGCCAAGGGCGGCAAGGTGGTCTTCGACATCGACTACCGCCCTAACCTGTGGGGCCTCGCCGGCCATGCCGAAGGCTTCGAGCGCTATGTGAAATCCGACCGCGTCTCGGCGCAGTTGAAGACGGTGCTGCCCGACTGCGATCTCATCGTCGGCACCGAAGAGGAGATCATGATCGCCTCCGGCGCAGACGATTGCCTGAGCGCGCTGAAAACCATCCGCTCGCTGTCGACGGCGACCATAGTGCTGAAGCGCGGTGCCATGGGCTGCATCGTCTATGACGGGCCGATCAGCGACGATCTCGAGGACGGTATCGTCGGCAAGGGGTTTCCGATCGAGGTCTACAATGTGCTCGGCGCCGGCGACGCTTTCATGTCGGGCTTCCTGCGCGGCTGGCTCGGCGAGGAAAGCCTGGCGACGGCCGCGACCTGGGCCAATGCCTGCGGCGCCTTTGCCGTATCGCGGCTGCTCTGCGCACCTGAATACCCGACTTTCGAGGAATTGCAGTTCTTCCTGAAAAACGGCAGCAAGCATCTGGCGCTGCGCAAGGACGAGGCGATCAACCACATCCATTGGGCGACCACGCGCCGGCGCGACATCCCCTCTCTGATGGCGTTCGCCTGCGACCACCGCGTCCAGCTGGAGGACGTCGCGGCAAAGGCCGGCGCCGATCCGTCGCGAATCCCGGCTTTCAAGGTGCTGACGGTCAAGGCTGCGGCAAAGGTCGCGGCTGGCCGCGGCGGCTATGGCATGCTGCTCGACGAAAAATACGGGCGCGAGGCGATGTTCGAATTCGCCCACCATTCCTTCGCCTGGCTCGGCCGGCCGGTCGAGTTGCCGGGTTCGCGGCCGCTTCGCTTCGAGTTCTCGCAAGACATAGGCTCGCAACTGACCGAATGGCCGGTCGACCACTGCATCAAATGCCTGTGCTTCTATCATCCCGACGATCCCGCGGCGCTGAAGAGCGAACAGCAGCAGAAACTGCGCGCTTTGTTCGAGGCCGCGCGGAAAGTGGGGAGAGAACTTCTGGTCGAGATCATCGCCGGCAAGCACGGCAAGCTCGACGACATGACCATCCCGCGGGCGCTTGAGGAACTCTACGCACTCGGCATCAAGCCCGACTGGTGGAAGCTCGAACCGCAGGCATCGACCGGCGCATGGGCAAAGATCGAGGCGGTGATCCTGAAGAACGATCCGTGGTGCCGCGGGATTGTACTGCTGGGTTTGGAAGCACCGCAGGACGAATTGGAAGCGGCCTTCGCCGCCACCGCCAAGGCGCCCATCGTCAAGGGTTTCGCTGTCGGCCGTACCATCTTCATCAACGCGGCCGAACAATGGCTTGCCGGCAAGATGTCGGACGATGAGGCGGTTGCCGACATGGCGTCGCGCTTCGAGAGGCTGACCGAGGCATGGCTTGCCGTGCGCGGCCGCAAAGCAGCATAAGAAGGCGCGGCATAAGGACTGCGGAGGAAAACGACATGACCAAGACAATCCGCCTGACGATGGCGCAGGCGCTGACCCGCTTTCTTGCCCAACAGATGGCCGAGATCGACGGCAAGAAAGTGCCGATCTTCGGCGGCGTCTGGGCAATCTTCGGCCACGGCAATGTCGCCGGCGTCGGCGAGGCGCTCTACCAGGTCCGCGACGAATTGCCGACGTTCCGTGCCCATAACGAGCAAGCGATGGCGCATGCGGCGATCGCCTATGCCAAGGCCAATTTCCGCCGCCGCTTCATGGCGGCGACCAGTTCGATCGGCCCTGGCGCGCTGAATATGGTGACGGCGGCAGCACTTGCGCATGTAAACAGGTTGCCTGTCCTGTTTCTGCCCGGCGACGTCTTCGCCAATCGCATTCCCGATCCCGTCCTGCAGCAAGCCGAGGATTTTTCCGACGGTACGGCGACGGTCAATGACTGCCTCCGGCCGGTGTCGCGCTATTTCGACCGCATCACCCGGCCGGAGCAGATCATGCCGGCGCTCAACCGCGCCATGCAGGTGCTGACCGATCCGGCTGAGTGTGGCCCGGTAACGCTGGCGCTGTGCCAGGACGTGCAGGCCGAGGCCTATGATTATCCCGAGAGTTTCTTTGCCGAGCGGCTCTGGACCCAGCGGCGAGCGCGCCCGGACCGCCAAGAGTTAGCAGCTGCAGTGGCGGCGCTGAAGAGCGCGAAGAAGCCATTGGTGATTGCCGGCGGTGGCGTGCTCTATTCGCAAGCGTCGGATGAATTGGCGAAGCTGGCGCAAGACGCTGGCATTCCGGTGTGCGAGACGCAAGGCGGCAAATCCTCGCTGCCCGACGATCATCCGCTGAACATGGCGGCGGTCGGCGTTACCGGCACTTCGGCTGCCAACAGGCTGGCCGAAGAGGCCGACGTCGTGCTTGCCGTCGGCACCAGGCTGCAGGATTTCACCACTGGCTCCTGGGCGTTGTTCAAGAATTCCGGCAAGACCATGATCGGGCTCAACGTCCAGCCTTTCGATGCCGGAAAGCACCAGGCGCTGCCGCTGGTCGCCGATGCGGCTGAAGGGCTCGCCGAACTCGCTGGGGCGCTGAAAGACTGGAAAGCTCCTTCAGGCTGGACCGGCAATGCGATCAGCGGCAAAAAGGACTGGCAGGCGGATGCCGGCAAGGTGACCGCGTCGACTAATGCCGCCTATCCGTCCGATGCACAGGTGATCGGCGCCGTACAGCGCGCCATGGGCTCCGGCGTGGTACTGCTCCATGCCGCCGGCGGCTTGCCCGGCGAATTGCACAAGCTATGGCAGGCGGGCGCGCCCGGCTCCTATCATGCCGAATACGGCTTCTCGACCATGGGCTACGAAATCGCCGGCGGGCTTGGCGTCAAGATGGCCAAGCCCGATGAGGAGGTTGTGGTGATGATCGGCGACGGCTCCTACCTGATGCTCAATTCCGAGGTCGCTACGTCGGTGATGCTCGGCCTCAAGCTGACCATCGTGCTGCTCGACAACCGCGGCTATGGCTGCATCAACCGGCTGCAGATGGCGACCGGCGGCGCCAACTTCAACAATTTGCTGAAGGACGCTCGTCACGAGACCTTGCCCGAGATCGACTTCGCCGCGCATGCTGCAAGCATGGGTGCGATTGCCGAAAAAGTGGCGTCGATCGCCGGGCTGGAAACGGCCCTGGCGCAAGCGAAGAAGAATACGCGAACGACCGTGCTGGTCATCGACACCGACCCGCTGGTTTCGACCGACGCCGGTGGAAGCTGGTGGGATGTCGCAGTGCCGGAAGTCTCGGCACGGCCGCAAGTGAATGCGGCGCGCAAGAAATATGAGGAAGCGCTGAGCGGGCGGCGATTTTAACGCGCCCGCCAACGCCTCGAATGTCAGAAATTGGAGTGACGACTTGAAAGCCAAACTGGGCATGTCCCCCATTGCATGGTGGAACGACGATCTTGCGGAACTCAGCGATGATGTGTCGCTGGAGGAGTGCCTGCGCCAGTCGCGTTCGGCCGGCTTTACCGGCATGGAAATGGGCCGCCGCTTTCCCAACGATCCGGAGATCATGCTGCCGATCCTGAAAGAGGCCGACGTGACGCTTTGCGGCGGCTGGTTCTCCGGGACGCTGGTCGATGAAGACATGGCGAAGAACAAGGATCGCATCCAGCCGATGATCGACCTGTTCAAGGCGGTGAACGCGCCTTGCATCGTCTATGGTGAAGTCGGCCGCTCCATCCAGGGCGACCGCTCCAAGCCGCTCGCCACCAAACCGAGGCTTTCGGACGATGAGATGAAAACCTACGCCAAGCGGCTAACCGAGTTCGGCGAATGGTGTGCCGGACAAGGAATGCCACTCTCCTACCATCATCATATGGCGGCGGTGATCGAGACCGAGCCGGAGCTCGACGCTTTCATGCGCTATTCGGGCGAAGGCATTCCGCTGCTGCTCGATGCCGGTCACCTGGCCTTTGCCGGCGGCGATGTGCTGCGCGCGATAGACAACCACCACCGGCGCATCAACCACGTGCATGTCAAGGACGTACGCATGCAGGTGATCCAAAAGCTGGATCGCAACAAGCAATCCTTCCTCGACGCGGTGGCACTTGGTGCCTTCACCGTGCCGGGAGATGGATCGCTGGATTTTGGCGCCATCGTCCAGAGGCTCGCCAACCACGGCTATGAAGGCTGGTTCGTGGTCGAGGCCGAGCAGGATCCGAAGAAGAACCCGCCGCTCAAGATGGCGCAGGTCGGCTACAAGGAATTGATGCGGGTGATGACGGCGGCCGGCTATACGGTGGAGACACAGGGCTTTCCCAATGCTTGAGAGTTCGCGAGGAAGGGCTGACCCGATGCCGGCGTTTATCCGATGAAAGACTCCGAGCACCCGTTTTTCCGGCCTTTGTGGCGGCGCGTTGTCATTGTCGCGGTCTGCCTGGTCTGGTCGGCGATCGAATTCGCCACCGGCACGCCGTTCTGGGGCATGATCGCGCTCGGCTTCGCCGGCTATGCGGTCTGGCAGTTTTTCTACCTCTACAAACCGGCCGACGAAGACAAGCCATCGGCAAACGCCAAACCGAAGGAATGACCATGTCGAAGCTGCTCGTCAAAGCCAATAAGGGCCACGGCCGCATAGCCCATGTGACGCCGCAAAACGCCGGCTGGACCTATGTCGGCTTCGATCTGCATCGGCTGAGGCCCGGCGACACCGCTTCCGGGCAAACCGCGGATCGTGAGGTCTGTCTGGTATTCGTCACCGGCAAGGGCAAGATCAAGGCCGGCGGCAAGGATCTCGGGCTCCTGGGCGAACGCATGTCGCCGTTCGAGGGCAAGCCGTGGTCGGTCTATGTGCCGCAGGGCTCGGAGTGGTCGGTGAGCGCCGATACCGATCTCGAACTCGCCGTGTGCTCGGCGCCGGGGCTTGGCGGCGGTCTGCCGGTCCGCATCATTGCGCCGAAGGATCTCGGCCAGGAGACCCGCGGCAAAGGCACCAACACGCGCTACGTCACCAACGTCCTGCCGGAGGGCGAGCCGGCCGATTCCCTGCTGGTGGTCGAGGTCATCACGCCCGGCGGCCACACATCGAGCTATCCGCCGCACAAGCACGACCAGGACAATCTGCCGGCCGAATCCTATCTCGAAGAGACCTATTACCACCGCCTCAACCCGCCGCAGGGCTTTGCTTTCCAGCGCGTCTACACCGATGCCGACCAGAACGGCTCTCGTTCGCTCGACGAGGCGATGGCGATCGAGGACGGCGACGTCGTGCTGGTACCCAAGGGTTATCACCCCTGCGCCGCCTGCCACGGCTATGATCTCTATTATCTCAACGTCATGGCCGGACCGAAGCGGACGTGGAAATTCCACAACGCGCCCGAGCACGAATGGCTGATGGCCTGACCGTTTCCCCTTCGCTTCTCAACCGCTGGTCCAAGCCGAAAAAATCGTCGGCTAATGACCAGGCTGTGTCGTTTTGTTACCGAAAACGCTGCAAAGCTTCGTCATTTCGTCATGCAAATCGCCTATGGCAGCGGGGCTGACGAGGAACTTCGATGCGCTACGCGATCTATTTCACCCCCCTGCAGGACGAACCGCTGGCGCGGATCGCCGCCAATTGGCTCGGCCGTGATCCCTTCGGTGCCGCCACGAGGCCGGTCGAGGCGGTGGGCGAGTTGTCGGCAGCGGAAGTTGCCTTCCATACCGCCTCGGCGCGCCGCTACGGCTTTCATGCGACGCTGAAGGCGCCCTTCCGGCTGGCTTCAAACGAGACGGAGGCCTCGCTTCGCGCCGCACTCGACGATTTTGCCGAGGCGACGCCGGTGGTGACGGTCCCGCGTCTCGTCGTCAGCCAGATCGACAGCTTTTTCGCGCTCGTGCCGGAAGCACCGCTGCCGGGGCTCAACCGTTTCGCCGATGATGTGGTGCGCGGCTTCGACCGCTTTCGCGCGCCGCTGACAGACGCGGAGATTGAACGCCGCAGCCCCGACTCGCTGAAGCCCGATGAGTTCCGCAATCTCTGCCAATGGGGCTACCCCTATGTCTTCGAGACGTTTCGTTTCCATATGACCCTGTCCGGCCGGGTGTCGTCACAGGAAAGCCCTCGTCTTCGCCGAGCAATCGACAGCCTGTTTGCGGACGTGCTGCAACGGCCGGTGCCGGTGGACGCGCTGACGCTGTTTGTCGAAACTGAGCCGGGTGCGCCGTTCATGGTGCTGTCCCATCACGCGCTCGGGCGCCGCCCGGCCAGAAGAACTGCCTGAGATGACTATTTGCTTTAACCGCATTGTGCGACGCCAATCCATTTTCAGTTGGCTGCAAAATGCTCCGAGGACTGCCTGAAATGACCGCCGAGACCGTTCTTGACAACGCCCGCATCGTGCTTGCCGACCAGATCGTCGAAGGGTCGATCGTGCTGCGCGACGGCGTGATCGCCGACATTGCTCCCGGCGCTGGCCGCAGCGGCAAGGACATGGGCGGCGACTTCATCATCCCTGGGCTGGTCGAGCTCCACACCGACCATCTCGAAGGCCATTACGCGCCACGGCCGAAAGTGCGCTGGAACCCGATCGCCGCGGTGCTCGCCCATGACGCGCAGGTGGCAACCGCCGGCATCACCACCGTGCTCGACGCCTTGCGCGTCGGCATGGACGAGGACGCCGACCTGACAGCGGCCGACATACGCAAGCTGGCCGAGGCGATTGAGGACAGCGTCCAGCAGGACCGGCTCAGGGCCGACCATTTCATCCATCTGCGCTGCGAGGTTTCGGCGCCGGACTGCCTCACAGCCTTCGCCAATTTCGACGGCGACGAGCGGGTCAGGCTGGCGTCGCTGATGGACCACGCGCCGGGACAGCGGCAATTCGTCGATCTCGAAACCTATGCGTATTACTACCAGCGCAAGCTGAAGCTGACCGATCGCGATTTCCAGAAATTCTGCGAAAAGCGGATGGCGGAATCGGCGAAGAACTCGAGCCCGAACCGCAGCTTCATCGCCGCTGCCTGCAAAGAGCGCGGTATCGTGCTCGCCAGCCATGACGACGCAACCGTCAGCCATGTCGATGAAGCGATCGAGCAAGGCGTCCGTGTCGCCGAGTTCCCGACCACCGAGGAGGCGGCTCGGGCTTCGAAAGAGGCAGGGCTCGGCGTTTTGATGGGCGCGCCGAACGTCATGCGCGGCGCTTCGCATTCGGGCAATGTCTCGGCCCGCACACTGGCCGGCGACGGCCTGCTCGATATCCTGTCATCGGACTACATTCCGTTCAGCCTGATCCAGTCGGCCTTTTTCCTCGGCGACGTGGTCGAGGGCATCTCGTTGCCTCAGGCAGTGGCGATGGTGTCGAAGAACCCGGCCGAGGCGGTCGGCCTCACCGATCGCGGTGTCATCGAGCCCGGCCGGCGCGCCGATCTGGTTCGCGTGCGCGTCGACGATCACGTCCCGGTTGTCCGCATGGTGTGGCGGCAGGGACGGCGGGTCGCATGATGGTGTCGGCATCGGTCGAGCGTGAATTGTCCGCCGCGGGATTTCCAATCCGCGACGGCGTCTTCGTCGCCGTCGTCGGACCGAGCGGTGCCGGCAAGGACACGGTGATCGGCTATGCGCGCGCCATGTTTGCCGACGAGAGCCGACTGGAGTTCGTTCGCCGGGTGATCACCCGGCCGAGCGATGCGGCCACCGAGGATCACGATACGCTAGCCGACGCTGCCTTCGTCGAGGCCGAAGCGGATGGCGCCTTCGCGATTTCCTGGGAGGCGCATGGCCTGCGCTATGGCATCCCGGCCGAAGTCGACTGGTCAGTCTCCAACGGCCGTGTCGCGATCGCCAACGTCTCGCGCGCGATCATCCCGACGCTGCGGGACCGCTACGCCAATCTGGCTATCGTCGAGATCACGGCTGCACCGGAGATCCTGGCCGAGCGGCTGGCCTTGCGCGGGCGCGAGTCGCGCGGCGAAGTGCTGGCACGGCTGGCGCGCAGCGCCAATGTGGCGCTGTCCGGACCGGGCGTCACCTCCATCGACAATAGCGGCCCTCGTGAAGCCGCCGGCGAGCGCTTCACCGAGGTGCTGCGCAAGGCCATGGCCTTCTCCGACATGTCGGGCCTCATCTAAGGCGCGCCCATCCGATGCATTCGGGATGGGCGCTACTTGTCTAACCCATATCTTTTTGGAAACCGGTATCCACTGTTCGGGATCATGGCCTCATGCGGCGTGCCGGTCCCGACCAGCGTGATGAGTATCCGTGCTAGTGGTTGTCGAAGGCTTCGCTGGTGCATCCGCCGGTGTATCCAGAACTGCAACGTGATGCCGATAGACCATCTCCCAGCCCTTCCAGCCGGTGAACAGCAGTATGCAGACCACTATGAACGACAACAGCGCGCCCCACGGTCGGACCGCGGCCTCGGCGCCTTGAGCATAGCGAAGGTAGAAATTGATCAGAGCCACAACGACCGCGGTCAAGTTGCCCAGCATGTGGTACCAGGCGTCGGACAAGGCGCGAATGCGCGGCTCGTTGAGGAAGTCGATAAAACCGGCTGTCGCAGCGAGAAGCGCCATTACGATAGCTGCCCCGATCAGCCACATCGATGCCCGTGCCCAGAAGGCGTCGGCAGTCCCCAGAAAACCAGGTCGGTGACAAAGGCACCGACAAGAAACGCGACAGGAAAAGGTATCAGCATCGGGTGGAGGGGGTGAGTTCCTACCTTTGCGGTACTTACTGGATTCATGGGCATGGGACGCCTCCGCGTAGCAAAGCTTAAATAAACGCTCAGATACGGGTTTCGTTCCAAATAGAGATTAACCTGAACTGCTGTCGCGAAGCTCAGGCTGACCTTTTCATGCCTGCCAATGGCAGTCGGCGTATTTCATCCAGCTATTTTTGCGTCATTCCGCGGCAGCACCCGCCACGCCCTTGCGGGTGGCTTCCAGCATCCGCCGCCGCGCCCTGAACACGCCCCATTGCTGGTCGACCAGAACGCCGATGAGGATCACCCCGCCCATCACGGCGAAGTTGAGCGAGGACGGGATACCGAGCAGGTTGACGAGGTTCTGCAGCTCCTGCAGCAGCACCGTGCCGAGCAGGA
Organism: Mesorhizobium sp. M1163; assembly: GCF_040318415.1. NCBI lineage: Bacteria > Pseudomonadati > Pseudomonadota > Alphaproteobacteria > Hyphomicrobiales > Phyllobacteriaceae > Mesorhizobium > Mesorhizobium sp. M1163. The sequence continues at coordinate 84,301 of NZ_JAMYMF010000015.1, forward strand.
CGCCGATCAGCGAGCCTTCGCCGCCGCGCAGCGAGAAGCCGCCGAGCACCGCTGCCGCGATGGCGTAGAGCTCGTAGAACTGGCCGTGGCTCGCCGGCGAGATCGAGCGTGTGTACATGGCGAAATAGATAGCCGACAGCGCCGTCAGCACGCCGCAGATGACATAGGCGGCCATGACGATGCGGCCGGTGCGGATGCCTGAATATTTCGCCGCTTCCTCGTTCTTGCCGATGGCGTAGAGATATCGCCCGAACACCGAACGGTGCAGCACCACCCACATGACGACGGCGATGACGATCAGCGCGATGAAACTGTTCGGCACGCCCCAGGACCGCCCCGCCGTCAGGAACTCGAGTTCCGGGAAGTTCTGTCCGAAGGCAAAGCCGGCGGTGCCGTCGGCGGTATAGAAGCGCGCCACGCCGCGATAGATCAGCAGGCCGCACAAGGTCACCACGAAAGGCTGCAATTTGAGCCGGGTGATCAGCCAGCCATGCGCCAGCCCGATGATGCCGCCGAGCACCAGGATCAGCGGCAGGGCGACCGGCCAGGCCATGCCGCGCGTGGCGATGAAGTCGATGAACAGCACGCCGAGCAGCGCAACCACCGAGCCGACCGACAATTCGATGCCGCCGGTGATGATGACGAAAGCCTGGCCGATCGACAGGATGCCGAACAACCCGATCAGGTTCGAGGTGTTGGCGAGATTGATCGGCAGCAGGAAGCGCGGGTTGATGATCGCTACCACCGCGCCGACCACCAGGATCAGGATCAGCAGGCCGAGATCTTTCTTGCTCATCGTCGTCTCCCAATGCCGGCGAACTATTTCGGCTGCTTGCCGACCGCCAGCAGCAGCACGTTTTCCTGGCTGAACCGTTCCTTGTCGAGAATGCCGGAGATCTGGCCTTCATGCATGACGGCGATGCGGTCGGAAACACCGATCACCTCCTCCATGTCGCTGGAGATCATCAGCACGGCGACGCCGGCATCGGCCAGCGCCCGCATCAGCCCGTAGATCTCGGCCTTGGCGCCAATGTCGATGCCGCGTGTCGGCTCGTCGAGGATCATCACCTTCGGCTTCATCGCCAGCCATTTGGCCAGCACGACCTTTTGCTGGTTGCCGCCCGACAGCGTGCCGGTACGCGTCTGCACGGAGGGCGCCCTGATGCCCAGATCGGTCTTCTGTTTCTCGGCGGTGGCGGCCTCGGCGCTGGCCGAGACCAGCGAGCGCCGCGAATGCGCCGGCAGATTGGGCAGCGAGATGTTCTGGGCAATCGACAGATCGAGCAGGATGCCGGTCAGCTTGCGGTCTTCCGGGACGAGGAAAATACCGTTGGCCACTGCGTCCGCGGCCGAACCAAGAACCAGATCTTTTCCGTCAAGTTGGAACGAGCCGCCAAAGCTCTTGTCGATGCCGAACAGCACGCGCGCCAGCTCCGTCCGACCGGAGCCGACGAGACCGGCAAGGCCGAGGATCTCGCCATGCCTGACGTCGAGGTCGACGGGCCGGTCGGGATAGGCGGCGGTGCGAATGGCCTTGACCGACAGCGCGACAGAGCCCGGCGGGCGCGCCGATTCTGCGGCCTTCTCCCTCTCCTTGAGCATGCGGCCGATCATCAGCTTGACCATCTGGTCGTGATTGATGGCGCTCTTCGGCAAAGTTCCGGCGAGCATGCCGTCCCTGAGCACGACGACGCGGTCGGCGACGCGCTCGACCTCGTGCAGGCGGTGTGAGATGAAAATGACGCTGATGCCGTCTGCCTTCAGCGCCTTGATGACACCAAGCAGCTTGTCGGTTTCGGCGATCGGCAGGCTCGAGGTCGGCTCGTCGAGGATAACCAGCCTTGCCTTGATCGACAGCGCCTTGGCGATCTCGACCATTTGCTGCTGGGCCAGCGACAGCGCCGATACCGGCGTATCGGCCGAGAAATTGGCGCCCACGCGTTTGAGCAGCGGCGCCGCCAGCGCTCGCAGCCTGGCGCGGTCGACCAGCTTGAGCGGGCCGGCGCGCAGCGGTTCGCGGCCGAAGAAGATATTGGCGGCAACGTCGAGGTTTTCGAACAGGTTGAGTTCCTGGTGGACGAAGGCGATGCCCGAACCGATGCTGGCCTCGACAGTCAGCCCGTCATGGGCGGCGCCATCGACAATGATGGTGCCGGTGTCCGGCCTGGTGACGCCGCCGAGGATCTTCATCAGCGTCGATTTGCCGGCGCCGTTTTCGCCGACCAGGCCGATGACCTCGCCGGGCCTGACCTCGATCGAGAACCCGTCCAGCGCGACAACGCCGGGATAGGTCTTGCGCACACCGTTGAGGCTCAGGAACGGAGCGTCCGTGGATGCAACGATGGATGGGTCGGAATAATTCATCACGCCTGACAGCAGCCGGTGAGCCGTTTTGGACTCAGACTGACGGGCCTCGCGAGGCCCGTCAATAGAACGCCGGCTCAAGGCGAACCTTGAGCCGGCGCAACCTAGTTTGCTCAGTTTCCAGACATCGCCTTGAGGCTGGCGGCGTAGGCGTCGACATCGTCCTTGCCGATGATCTTGGTCGGGATGATGATCAGTCCATCGGCGGGAACGCCCGACTTGTTGCCTTCGAGATAGGCGGCCATCAGCTTCATGCCCTGATAGGCCCATTCGAAGGGCTGCTGCACGACGGTGGCGGCGACGGTGCCTTCCTTGACGCCGCCCAGCGTGATCGGATCGTCGTCGAAGCCAACGACGGTGATCTGGCCGAGCTTGCCGGCATCGCGCAGCGCCTCATAGATACGCGGCGTGTTGTAGGAATAGAAGCCGACCATGCAGGTGACGTCGGGGCTGGCGACCAGCGCGTCCTCGACGTTCTTCTTAGCGCGGGCCTGGTCGATATCGTCGCCACGCACGTCGACCAGTTCGATCTTGGTGCCGGCGAGGCCGTCCTTCATGCCCTGGATGCGTTCCTTGGCATTGTCGGCGCCGAGCAGGCCGACGAAGCCGAGGCATTTGCCGCCATCTGGCATCGCCTTCTTGGCAATCTCTGCCGCCTGCTTGCCGGCATCGACATTGGACGAGCCGATATAGGCGACACGCTTGGTCTGCGGTGCATCGCTGTCGGTGGTGAACAACGCCGTTTCCGAGGCGATCTTGTTCAGCCCGTCGGTCGACGTCTTGGGGTCGACGGCCGAGACCATGATCGCCTTAACACCGGCCGTCACCAGATCGTCCATCAGGCGCTGCTGGATGGCGACCGAGGACTGCTCCGGATATTTGAGTTCTAGATTGTAATTGGGCAATTCGCCTTGAGCCTTCTTGACCCCGGCTTCGGCAGCCTTCCAGAAATCGGAAGCGCCGTTGACGACGAAGGCCAGTGTCGGCTTGTCGTCGGCACGCGCAATTGCGCTGACGGACAGGCCGAGCAGCAGGGCCGCAGCGGCGACGGACGCATTTCGTATCGCAGATTTCATATTCAACCTCCCATTTGACTCAGTAATTTTCGCTGATGATGAACGTGCCGGCGCGGCTTGGACGCCCTCCTCCTCAGGGTTCCGGCAGCGAAGAACGACGCCATTCCAGCCGCGATCGTCGACTTTAGAGACTCATTCGTCGTTCGTAAATAGTCCGATTTGTCTGACATTTCCTCGAAACGGCAGGCGAGCTTCGGTTGACGGGAACTGTCCGCCACCAGGCTGGCTTACGTTCCGAACATGCGCGGGTCCGATGTTCGTCCGAGCATGATGGATTGACGTTATAGGGCCGCCGGATATTAGTAAAGAGTATTAGTTTAATCGGGATTCTCACAAGAAAGGAGAAGCCTCCCAATGCGATGTCACGTCGGATTCGCGACTAAATCACTTAAGAGGGCACTTATATCTATTAGCATCGCTTTACCTTATAAATGCGAGATTTGAGGGACGAATGACATGAACGAACCACTGCGCGATCCCGTCCTTGAGGGTACCAGGCGGCGCAAGCCGTCCGGGAAAAACCCCAGAGGCCGCGTTACCATGACCGACATCGCCAGGGCCGCCGGTTGTTCGCAGGCGACGGTTTCGTTCGTCCTCAACAACACGCCGGGCATCAGGCTATCGCAGCAAACTCGTGAGCGGGTGATAGAGGCGGCGCGGGCCCTCAGTTATGCGCCGCCGGTGTTTTCCGCCCTGCGAGCCCCGGTTGCCGCTTTTGACGGGCTGGATGGCGTGATCGGCTTCGCCGTCGACCAATTGGCGACCAGCCCGGAGGCGGTCGTCGCCATTGAAGGGGCGCGGCAAGCCTCGTGGAACGCTGGCAATGTACTTTTGGTGGCGCAGACCATGGGCGACGAGGTGATGGAGCCCCGGGCCATCGCGGCGCTGACCAAGCAGGGCATTTCGGCGCTGATCTACATGACCATCTTCACCCGCGAGATCGTCGCGCCGGAGTATCTCTACGGCCTCGACATTCCGGTCATCCTGCTCAACTGCTACACCGCCGACTATGCCTTCCCCGCCGTGGTGCCGAGCGAGATCGCCGGCGGCCAGAGCTCGACCCGGCACCTGATCAGCCATGGCCATCGCCGTATCGCCACCATCACCGGCGAGCCATGGATGCAGGCGGCGCAGGACCGGCTGAAGGGCTACCGCCGGGCGCTGGCGACAGCCGACATCCCGTTCGACCCGGCCTTGGTCGTCGAAGGCGATTGGTCGGCGAGCGCCGGCTATGCCGCGACCATCAAGCTACTGGCGCTGAAAGACCGGCCGACCGCCATCTTCTGCCAGAACGACCGCACCGCGATCGGCTGCTACGAGGCGCTGAAGGAGGCCCGCCTGCACATCCCCCAGGATATTTCGGTGGTCGGCTATGACGACGAGGAGATCGCGCGCCATCTGTTCCCCCCGCTGACGACGTCGATCCTGCCGCATATGGCGATGGGGCAATGGGCGATCGAGCAGCTGGAAGTCCCCGCCCCTCCCGGTCGTGGCCGCCATCCCATCACCAAGCTCGAATGCCCGCTGGTGGAGCGGGAGTCGGTTGGCGCGGTGGCGGGCTGACGCGAGGCGGCGGAATAGTGGGCGATCGACAATTGCATAGGCTTGACATCGCGCCCCGCATAGATCCGATTGAGCCCTATGAGGTTGCAAAGCTGCTATAATTTTCAGGACTTTCGCAGGCTGGCCAGACAGCGCCTGCCAGGACCGATCTTCGACTATATCGATGGCGGCGCGGACGACGAGACGACGCTGCGGCGCAACACGGCTGCGTTCGAGGACTGCGACCTCGTCCCAAACGTGCTTGCCGGTGTCGGGCAGATCGACATGTCGGTCACCGTCATGGGCCAGAAACTGGCGATGCCGGTCTATTGCTCGCCGACGGCTCTCCAGCGGCTGTTTCACCATAGCGGCGAGCGCGCCGTCGCCGCGGCGGCGGAGAAGTTCGGGACGTTGTTTGGCGTCTCGTCGCTTGGGACGGTCAGCCTGGAGGAAGTCCGCAAGCACCGGACGCCGCAGGTTTATCAGTTCTATTTCCATAAGGATCGCGGCCTGAACCGCGCCATGATGGAGCGCGCCAAGGCGTCCGGCGTCGAGGTGATGATGCTGACCGTCGACAGCGTCACCGGCGGAAACCGCGAGCGTGACCTGCGGACCGGCTTTTCCATCCCCTTTCGGCTTACGCTCGGCGGCATGATGCAGTTCGCGATCAAGCCGAGATGGGCCATCGACTATTTGACGCACGACAAGTTCAGCCTGCCGCAATTGGACGGCCATATCGATCTCGGCGGCGGAGCGCTTTCCATCAGCCGCTATTTCACGGAGATCCTCGATCCATCGCTGGATTGGAAGGACGTCGAAGACATGGTCCGCTTCTGGAACGGCCAGTTCTGCCTGAAGGGGATCATGAGCGTTGCCGATGCCAGCAAGGCGGTCGACATCGGCTGCACCGGCATCGTTCTGTCAAATCATGGCGGCAGGCAGCTGGACGGCTCGCGCAGCCCGTTCGACCAGCTGTCGGAGATCGTCGACGCGGTGGGCGACAAGGTAGACGTGATCATCGACAGCGGCGTCCAGCGCGGCACGCATGTGCTGAAAGCCCTGTCGTTGGGTGCCAAGGCCGTCGGCGTCGGGCGGTATTATCTGTTCCCGCTGGCAGCCGCCGGACAGGCCGGCGTCGAACGGGCGCTCGGCCTGATGCGAACCGAAATCGAACGCGGCATGCGGCTGATGGGATGCAGGTCGGTGGCCGAGCTTTCCAGGGGGAATGTGCGGTTTAGGTGAGTGGCGGGAGATGCGCACGGCATAAGCTTTGTCGAAATGCGAACACTACACCGACCTGCCGCCGCTCCTGCCGTCCGTTTCGAAGACGGCCTCGCCGGAAACAGCATCCGTATATCCGCCTTCAAGCTGCTGCAACGTATGCCGGAACCGATCAAGATTGCCTAGCATTTTGGGCCGAGCATCGACCATGTGCTGGAAAGTGTCCCACTCTCCAATCGAAAAGAAGGCGCCATCTCCGGATTTGATGAGAGCCATTTTTCGCAATCCCTCGAAATTGCGCGGAGCGCTGCTGAACAGTTCGACGAATTCGTCTTCACTTCCCGGCTTGACCTGGAAGCGGACGCTGTTGAATGCCATCATGTATGTTCCCCCGTGAAAGACCTGAAGAACCTCGAATGCGCGAAAGCCCTAAGGCACCTCAAACCCTCAAACGAGCGTATCGGAAAATCGGAAGGTTGGCTTCAGCCATCTCACGCCGAACGCCTGTTCCTGGCGATGTTTGTTAGGAAGAGGACGACACTCGATCTCAATCGCGCGCCCTGCTGGCCAGCAATGAAACGCGCTGTTAACGCCGTTCGCGGGTGACAGGATGTTGGCCGCAGGTCAAACGTGTAGTCTGCATCTGGCTGTCAGTTGCGGAGGCGGAAATGAATTTGCTTCGGATTGCGCTCTTGTGCACGGCCATGATCGACCTTGGAATGCCTACCGTTCGCGCTGAGGATCGGCCTGTGCCGCCGAACAACAAAGCCGCAACAGTGCAGCCGCCCGTTCATTGTGAAGGCCAAAACTGTCTCCCGCCGGCGAAAGATCCCGTGCAGGAATGCACCGGCCAGGATTGCACGCCAGCGCCGCCGACTGAACCGGGTCCGGAGATCAAGCAGGCCGACTGAGTCGGCATCAGCAGACCATCCCCTCTTTTGGCAGGGATGGCGCTCAGCCCTCGCGACCCTCCGACCACCGGCGCCGGTCACGGTCATAGTCGGGCGGCTATGAGCTCACCGCGCCCGAGAGGCCCCATGACGCGGGCCGTGCATTGGATTGATGGCGCGCCCGAAGAGGATGAAACTGGGAACTCGTATGTTATTGCTGCGCCTATCGATTTCTCAGATCACCGCTCGGAGCCGAAGGTCCGCCTTGCGCGCCATAAACTGTCCCTTGCCACCCCTGAACAGCCAAAATCGGATCCAACCGGTCATTCGTCAAGGGGAAGCGAAGTGACCTCCATGCAGAATTCGAGCGCTCATCGGCGTTGGGCGCAATCCGGCCGCGGCCCTCCTGGGGCTAACGTTCAGGGCAGCGGGATCGGCTTGTCGCTGAGTGTGCGCAAGTACGCGATCAGGTCGACCCGTTCGGTCTCGTCCGGGACACCAGGCGTCTCCATGTAAACGCCCGGCGTGGTGAGCATGGGTCCGAAGAGATATCTGTTCAGATCCTCGTACGTCCATACACCCTCCCAGTCGAGCAAAGCGTCGGAGTAACGCATTTTTGCCACAGACGCCTTGTCGCGACCGACGACGCTCCACAAGTTGGGTCCCGTCTTGGTCGCTCCCTGTGGCTCGGCATTGTGGCAACCGGCACACAGGCGGGTGAAGTAGGTTCGGCCTTTCTCGACATCGGCAGTAGCCAACTTCATCGAGATCGGAGCTGGTGTTGGCAAGACGACGCCGTGCGACATGAGATAGTCAGCGACTTCGCGTTGCCTCTTGAATTTTGCCAGATGGAGCGGCGTCTTGCCGTCCTTTGTCTTCGCATTCACGTCCGCGCCGGCCTCGACGAGTGCCTTCACGCAGTCGAAACAACCGAGATTCACCGCGATGTGGATAGCGTTTTCGCGGCTGCGCTTCGAATTTGGATTTGCGCCCCCATCCAGCAACAGATTGATCAGGTCGATCCTGCGTTTTGCCAAAGCCGGCATGAGCGCAGGCCCCAAAAGCGGCGTCGGGGCGGCGTTAACGTCGGCACCGCGTTCCATGAGCAGTTTTGGCGCCGCAAAATGCCCGCCCCTAACCGCAAGATAGAGTGGTGTCGCGCCCCCGTCGCTCTCATCGACGCCGGCACCAGCGTCGAGCGCTGCCGTGATCCCGGCGACATCGCCCTTCATGGCGGCGTCGTGGATGGAGGCGGCATGCGATACAATCGGAATGTGTAGAAGCACCAACAGAATGAAAGGCAAGAACCCGCGCATTAGCATCTCCCAAGGCAAGCCTGAGGACCCGGCACGATTTCAAGAAGGGCGAGGTTAGTACGAATGCTCGATAGCGGCAACGCACGTGTGATCGAGTTCGCCGCCGCCGTGGCGGGCGGCGGCAGCGCATGCAGTCGCCTGCATGCAAGGCGGTCCTAAACATCAGCCGACCAGCCGTGGCTCATCCCCCAAGGAGAAGTCGTTTCTCAGCGCCGGGAATCCCGCAGATTTGCCGGTAACTGCTAAAGCGCCACCACGATGGCAATGATGAGCGGCTAAGCGGTCCATCGATGCCGGTGGATTGGGATGTACATTACAAATGGCGCGCCCGAAGAGATTCGAACTCCTGACCCCCAGATTCGTAGTCTGGTGCTCTATCCAGCTGAGCTACGGGCGCGCAACAGGCCATGCTTTGCATAGCCCCGCGATCCGATCCTGGCGACCGGCCGCGAATGTGAGCTGTTCCCTAGCGACTGAATTTGCGAAAAGCAAGCCGATCCTGGCCAAAAGTTTTGCCGTCACGTTTTGCCGTCATGCGCCGGCCGGCGAAGGTAAGATCGCGTCACGCGGCGGCCGAGCCGATAGGTCGTCGTCTTGGATCGGTCATTTGCCAATCGGAACGGTCCGTAACGAAACAAGCCGTTGCACGGCGGCCGAGCCGATGACTCTTAGTCCCGGACCAACCATTTGCGAATTGAAACGGTCCGTAACGAAACGGTTCGTTACGCCGGGCGGCGCAGGCCGTTGCGGGCTTGGTCGAGCCGGACCGGCTGGTCGGGAATGGTGACGGCGAATGTGGTGCGGCCGCCGATGCTTTCGACCAGCTCCACCGTGCCGCCATGGGCGCGGATCAATTCATGGGCGATCGCCAGGCCAAGGCCGGTGCCGCCGCTGCGGGCCGAGCCGCGAAACGCCGCGAACAGGTTTTCGCGCGCCTTCGGCGGCAGGCCGGGGCCGGTGTCGGTGACGACGATGCGGCTGACGCTGCCGATGCGCTCGGCCGATATGGTCAGGCGGCGCACTACGGCGCTCTCGGTGTCCGCCGCCATCGCCTGCACGGCGTTGCGGCTAAGATTGGTGAGCACGCGGAACAGCTGATCGGAATCGGCGTCGACCTCGAGCACCGGATCGACGGCGTTGACGAATTCGATGCCGCATTCGATGTCGAGCAGGCCCTGGACGTCCTCGACCAACTGGCGCAGCCGCAGCCTGCGACGCGACGGCGGCGGCTCCTGGGTGCGGCCATAGGACAGCACGCCTTCCGAATAGGACACGGCGCGATCGAGCGCGCGCAGCAGTTTTGGCGCGAAGGCCTGAACAGTCGGGTCCTTTACCTGGCGCAGGCGGTCCGACATCAGCTGCGCCGAGGCAAGGATGTTGCGCATGTCGTGGTTGATCTTCGACACGGCCAGGCCGAGATCGGCCAGGTGCTTCTGCTCGGTCAGCATCTTTTGCAGCCGCTCCTGCATCTGCGACAGCTCGCGTTCGGCGACGCCGATCTCGTCGGCCCGGGCGGCGGGGTGAATGATGCGACCGGGATCGTCGGGCGCCTCGGAAAAGGACAGCATCGAGCGCGTCATCGTCCTGATCGGGCCGATCATGATCAGGTCTATCGCGGCGTAGACCAGCATGGCGGTGAACAGCGAAATCAGCAGCGAGACGAAGGCGACGTTGCGCGAATAGATCAGCATGGCATTGCGCAGGCGGTGGTCGGGCATGATCAGCTCGAACTCCTTGTCGCTGTCGCCGACCGGTCCGAAAACGCGCAGCATCCTCTTGCCGCCGAAAAACAGCGTGTCCAGCGCGCCGGTCATGCCCTTGATCATGCCGACATTGGCGATATCGATATGCTCGTCCACCTGCGGCGGCATTTCGGCCACGACCAGCAGCCGCGAGACGCCGCCGTCGCGCACGGCGATCGCCTTGGCGCCGATCGCCATCAGTACGTCGTTCTGGGCGGCACGCGACAGCGAGGCAGGTTCGCCCTGCACCAGGACGATGGAAACCGCGGCGGCGGTGCTCAGCCTCTCCTTCAGCCAGCTCAGCCTGTAGCTGGCGATCCAGGGCACGAAGATGAGGATTTCGGCCAAGAGCACGAAGACGATGGTGAGCAGCAGCAGCTTCGTCGACAGGCCGCGCGCCAGCGGCACCCTGCGGGTGGCCGCCTTCGCCCGGGCGATGCTTTCGTCGGTTGGTGGGACTTCACTCATGCTCGTCGTCACGGCTGCCTGTCATCACGGCTGCTTGTCTTAAGGACTGCTCGTCTTCACGATCGCTTGATCGGGCAAGATTAGGCGATTGCGGCTTTTTTGCCAAATTCATCCTTGATCGAAGCCGGACAAAGGGCCGCAAGGACTTCCCTGCCAGTCCGACAACGCCGGCCCGACAGGCTGGATTGACTTCCAAAACCCTTCTTTCTATAAGCCCGCTCACGCTCGGGCCATTCGTCCCGGCGCGGTTTCGATCGCGCCAAAACCGGCCCGGCAAAGCTCCTGTTACAAAGTGACAGAATCAAGAAGGGCCGCACCCCGCGGTATTTAAACAAATGAAGCGTACTTACCAGCCGTCCAAACTCGTCCGCAAACGCAGGCACGGTTTCCGCGCCCGCATGGCAACCAAAGGTGGCCGCGGCGTCGTCGCAGCCCGCCGCAACCGCGGCCGCAAGCGTCTCAGCGCCTGAGCACCAAGCGAGAGACAAGATCGTTGCCCGCAACCGGCAAGCCAACGGGTGCCCATCCCAAGCGGCTTCTGAAGCGCGCGGAATTCCTGGCCGTCCGCCGTGGCGAAAAGCGCCGCGGGCGGCTTGTCCTCGTCGAGGTTCTGGATCGCGGCGACGGCGAGGCGCCGCGCGTCGGTTATACGGTCACCAAGAAGGTCGGCAATGCCGTCGTTCGCAACCGCATCCGGCGGCGGCTGAGAGAGGCCGTGCGCACGCATGCCGCGGATGACATGGCGCCCGGCAATGATTATGTCATCGTCGGGCGCGAAGACGTGCTTACCACTCCGTTTGGCCAGTTGAAGGCCGAACTCTCCCGCAGATTGCGTGGAACACGATAGGCCAAGGGCTTCGATGGAAAACAACCGCAACTTCTTTATCACCATCGCACTGTCGGTGCTGATCCTGGCGCTTTGGCAATATTTCTATGTGATGCCGCGCAGCGAGATGCAGCGTGAGGCCGCCCGCATCGAAGAACAGCGCGTGGCGGAGCAGAAGAAGGCCGCCCAAGGCACCAGTCCGGGCGCCAGCGAAACACCGGTGCAGCCGGGCGCCATTCCGAGCGCGCCTGGCGGCGACGCGGTGACGCCGGCCGGCCGCGACCAGGCGATTGCCTCGACCAGCCGCGTCAAGATCGACACGCCGAGCCTCGAAGGTTCGATCAACCTCACCGGTGCGCGCCTCGATGACCTCCGGCTCAAGCATTACAGGGAGACGGTGGACAAGACCTCGCCCGAGATCGCGTTGCTCAACCCGGCGTCCCTGCCGAACGGCTATTTCGCCGAGATCGGCTTTTCTGGCGCGCCGGATGTGGGCACGCTGCCCGGCCCCGACACGGTCTGGCAGACCGACGGCAAGGCGACGCTCACACCGGCGACGCCGGTCACGCTGACCTTTACCAACGACAAGGGCCTGACCTTCAAGCGCACCTTCTCCGTCGACGCCCAATATATGTTCACCGTATCCGACACGGTTCAGAACGGCGGCTCGGCGCCGGCGACGTTGTCGAACTATGGCCGCGTTACGCGTTTCGACAAGCCGGCCATCGCCAGCACCTATGTGCTGCACGAGGGCCTGATCGGCGTTACCGGAAGCGAGGGCCTGCAGGAATACAAATACTCCAGCGTCGAATCGGAAAAGGAATACAAGCCAGGCAAGTCGACCGACGGCTGGCTGGGCATCACCGATAAGTATTGGGCGGTGACCCTGGTGCCGCCTAGCGGCCGCGAATTTCAGCCCAAATTCTCTTATTTCGAGTTCAAAAGCGGGCCCCATCCGCACAGCTACCAGTCCGATTTCCTGTCCGATCCCGTCACGGTCGCTCCCGGGCAATCGACGACCGTGGAGTCGGAGATATTCGCCGGCGCCAAGGAAGTTTCGACGATCAACGCTTATGAAAAGGACCGTCATATTCGCCAGTTCGACCTGCTGATCGACTGGGGCTGGTTCTATTTCATCACCAAGCCGATGTTCTGGCTGATCGACACGCTTTACAAATTCTTCGGCAATTTCGGCCTGGCGATCCTCGCCACCACCGTCATCGTCAAAGCGCTGTTCTTCCCGCTCGCCAACAAGTCCTATGCGTCGATGGCGAACATGAAGAAGGTGCAGCCCAAGATGCTCGAGATCCGCGAGAAATACGCGGACGACAAGATGAAGCAGCAGCAGGCGATGATGGAGCTGTACAAGACCGAGAAGATCAATCCGCTCGCCGGTTGCTGGCCGGTGGCGTTGCAGATCCCGGTGTTCTTCTCGCTCTACAAGGTGCTCTACATCACCATCGAGATGCGGCACGCGCCGTTCTTCGGCTGGATCCAGGATCTGGCGGCGCCGGATCCGACATCGATCTTCAACCTGTTCGGGCTGATCCCGATCACCTTGCCGCACATGCTGATGATCGGCGTCTGGCCTCTGATCATGGGCGTGACGATGTTCCTGCAGATGCGCATGAACCCGACGCCGCCGGACCCGACGCAGGCGGCAATCTTCACCTGGATGCCTGTGATCTTCACCTTCATGATGGCGGGTTTTCCGGCCGGCCTCGTCATCTACTGGGCCTGGAACAACACGTTGTCGATCCTGCAGCAGGGCGTGATCATGAAGCGGCAGGGCGCCAAGATCGAATTGTGGGACAATCTGGTCGCGCTGTTCCGCAAGAAACCGTCGCCGGCGGAATAGCCGGCGCTCCGATAATGCGAAACCAGAAAGCCCCGGTTCGTCCGGGGCTTTTTGCACAAGCTGCCGGCCTGGATTAAGCGATTGGTACTGCGGGACGGATCGCGCTATTTTGACCTGCCTGGCAGGTGCTCGACGGAGCTCGATATGACCGGACCCAATCCATCGATCAAGCATCCGATCCCGTTGCACACGCGCGTCGGCTTTCTGAAACCGCTGGTGACGGCGCCGAATATCGAGATCGGCGACTTCACCTATTATGACGATCCGGACGGACCCGACAAATTCGCCGAAAAATGCGTGCTGCATCATTATCCGTTCATCGGCGACAGGCTGGTCATCGGCAAGTTCTGCGCCATCGCCGAGGGCGCACGCTTCATCATGAACGGCGCCAATCACGCCATGTCCGGCTTTTCGACCTATCCGTTCAACATCTTTGGCCACGGCTGGGAGGAAGGCTTCGACCCGGCGACATGGTCGAAGGAGGTGCGCGGCGACACAATCGTCGGCAACGACGTCTGGATCGGCATGGAAGCGGTGATGCTGCCGGGCGTGAAGATCGGCGACGGCGCCATTGTCGCGGCAAAGTCAGTGGTGACGCACGATGTGCCCGCCTATGCGATCGTCGCCGGAAATCCGGCCAAGGTGGTGAAGATGCGCTTCGACGAAAGGACCATCCGGCGGCTGCTGGCGCTGGCGTGGTGGCACTGGCCGGTGGAAAAGATCAGCCGCAATCTCGATGCCATTCGTGGCAGCAACATTTTTCTTCTGGAGGCAGCGGTTTGAACGCGTTGAACAAGACCACGATCGGCATCGAATTGTTCACGCGAGCCTGGATCTTCATCCGCGGCGTGCCGGCGATGAAATTCCTGCCACCGGAGGGTCCACCCGAGATCGCCTTTGCCGGCCGCTCCAATGTCGGCAAATCGTCGCTGATCAACGCGCTGGTCAACCAGAAGGGGCTGGCGCGCACCTCCAACACGCCGGGCCGGACGCAAGAGCTCAACTATTTCGTGCCGGGCGGATTTTCGGGAGAAGGCGCCGATCTGCCGCCGATGGCACTGGTCGATATGCCGGGCTATGGCTACGCCACGGCGCCGAAGGAAAAGGTCGACGAGTGGACGAAGCTCGTGTTCGACTACCTGAAGGGCCGGGTGACGCTGAAGCGCGTCTACGTGCTGATCGACGCCCGCCATGGCATCAAGGCCAAGGACGACGAGGTGCTGTCGCTGCTCGACAAGGCGGCGGTGTCGTATCAGATCGTGCTGACCAAGACCGACAAGATCAAGGCGGCGGGGGTACCACGGCTGATCGAGGAAACGCTGCAGAAGATCAAGAAACGCCCGGCGGCCTTTCCCTTCGTGCTCGCCACGTCGTCGGAAAAGAGCGAAGGCCTCGAAGAATTGCGTGCGGCGATCGTGCTCGCCGCCAACGGCGGATAGGCAACGGAATCCGACGGCTGGTCAGGCGGGGCTGGAGGTCCGTTCCTGCTCTGCAAGCTGTTCGGTGCCGTAGGCCTTCAGGAACACATCGACGCCCGACCTGACGATATGTTCGATCTCGGCCGCACTTGGCGCTTTGGTGCGATAGGCGAATATGCACTGGCGGAAAAGACCGGCCAGGCACAGCTCGGTGAACTGATAGGCGGCAAGCTCGACATCGTCGATCTTCAGCAGGCCGCGTTCGATAGCCATGTTGAGGAAAACGACAACCCGGTCATGGCCGCGCTTCGGGCCGCGTTCGTAAAATCGCGCGCCAAGCTCCGGAATGCGTTCCGACGCGCCGATCACCGTCCGCTGCGCCAGGATGACCCTCGCCGAGGTGATCTTGATGGACAGCACGATGCCGAACTTCACCAGCGTCTGGCGAAGGTCGCCGATCTGGTCCAGCACTTCGTACATGTTCTTGAAGATCGTGCCGCGTTCTTCCTCGATCAGCGCTTCGAACAGCTCTTCCTTGTTGGCGAAGTAGACATAGATGGTGCCCTTGGACACGCCGGCCTCGCGGGTGATGTCGTTCATCGACGCGGCTTCGAAGCCCTTGTCGATGAAGACACGGCGCGCACCGTCGATGATCTGGCTGCGCTTGACTGGGTCTTGCCCCGCGGCCGGGCGGCCGCGCGGCAGACTGTCCAGCAGATCGCACTGGTCCTTGCCAGCGCCGGGCAATGGGCCTGACTCAGGCAAAGGAGCGGCCTTGGGGGCTTCGGCCATAATGTCACACCTCGTAAAATAATTCGAACCATCCGGTTCGATTGCTCTTGATATGGGCCTCTTTAAGCGCTAAGTCAATGTCGAGATCGAACCGAACGGTTCAGTCTGACAAAATTCAGCGCCAGTTAATTTAGAGAGATATCATGTCCTCGAACGCGCCCACCAGTGCCGAAGTCCGCCCTTTCCCCAGTGCCAAGGTCCAGCCTGCGATCGAAGCGCCGGAAGCCCCTGTCAAACCCGCCGACGTCACCCCGCTGGCTCCCGCCAAAAAGAAGCGCTCGATGCGCTCGATGTTGTTGCCCATCATCGGCCTGGCCCTGCTGGGCGCCGGCGCCTGGTATGGCTATGATTACTGGACCGACGGGCGCTTTATGATCACGACCGATGACGCCTATGTCCAGGCCGACACGGCGTTCATCTCGCCAAAAATCTCGGGCTATGTCGATCAGGTCAAAGTGACCGAGAACCAGCAAGTGAAGGCCGGCGACCCGCTGCTGATCGTCGATGACGGCGACTACAAGATAGCCGTTGCCCAGGCCGAGGCGCAGATCGCCACGTTGAGCAAGACGCTCGACCGCATCGATGCCCAGACTGAGGCGGCACGCGCCTCGCTCAAGCAGGCGCAGGCGCAGAAGACCGCCGACCAGGCCGCGGCCGATAATGCCAAGCGCGTCCAAGCGCGGGCCGCCCAGCTGCTCAAGACCCGCGTCGGCACCCAGGCCCAGTTGGACGATGCCCAGACGGCGGTCGAGCAAGCCAATGCCGCACTTGCCGGCGCCGACGCGCAGATCGCGGCGGCTCAGGCCAATATCGGCGTGCTCCAGGCGCAGCGCACGGAATCGGCCAGCACGCTGGCCTCGCTGCAGCTTGCCCACGACAAGGCGGTGCGGGACCTGTCCTTCACCGTGCTGCGCGCACCCTATGACGGCGTGGTCGGCAACCGCTCGGTCGAGCAGGGTGACCTGATCAGCCCTGGACAGAAGCTCGCCGTCATCGTGCCAATGGACAAGCTCTACATCGTCGCCAATTTCAAGGAGACGCAGCTTGCCCGGCTGGTGCCTGGTGAAAAGGTCAGAGTGTCGGTCGACGCGATCGACGGCCAGGACATCGAGGGTACCGTGTCGTCGCTGGCGCCGGCTTCAGGAGCAGTGTTCTCGCTGCTGCCGCCGGAGAACGCCACAGGCAATTTCACCAAGGTGGTGCAGCGCGTTCCGGTTCGCATCGACGTGCCAGCGGATGTGCTGAAGACGGGCAAGCTGCGAGCTGGCCTGAGCGTCGTCGTCGCCGTCGACAGCCGCACGGCGCCTTCGGCATCGAAGTAAAGCGGAACCGGGAGCAAAGGTCATGGCGACCGCAACCCTAACTGCAGGATCGGCGCCGGCGCCAGCCATGCCGGTGCCGGTCGACCACATCTCGACACGCCGCGTCATCGCCTTCCTGGCAATGGTGTTCGGCATGTTCATGGCGATCCTGGACATCCAGATCGTCTCGGCCTCGCTGGCTGAGATCCAGGCGGGCCTGAGCGCCAGTTCGGACGAGATTCCGTGGGTGCAGACGGCCTATCTGATTGCCGAGGTGGTGATGATCCCGCTGTCGGGCTTCCTCAGCCGGATGCTGTCGACGCGAGTGCTGTTCACGATCTCGGCGGCAGGGTTCACCGCGGCCAGCGCGCTGGCGGCGACCGCAACCAATATCGACCAGATGATCGTCTACCGCGCCGTGCAGGGCTTCATCGGCGGCGGCATGATCCCGAGCGTCTTTGCAGCCGCCTTCACCATCTTCCCACCGTCGCGTCGCGCCATCGTCTCGCCGATGATCGGCCTGGTGGCGACGCTGGCGCCAACCATCGGCCCGACAGTCGGCGGCTATATCAGCCATGCCATGTCCTGGCACTGGCTGTTCCTGGTCAACGTCGTGCCCGGCATTCTGGTGACGACGGCCGCCTGGTCGCTGATCGACTTCGACAAACCCAATCTCAAGCTGTTCAGCAAGTTCGACTGGTGGGGGCTTGCCGGTATGGCCGCCTTCCTGGGCTGCATGGAATATGTGCTGGAGGAAGGTCCCAATAACGACTGGCTGCAGGATCAGGCGGTGTTCGTCTGCGCCGTCATCATGACCTTCGGCGCGATGCTGTTCTTCTGGCGCGTGTTCACCGCCGAGGAGCCGATTGTCGATCTGAGGGCTTTCAGCAATATCAATTTCGCCTTCGGCTCGCTGTTCTCCTTCGTCGTCGGCATCGGCCTCTACGGTCTGACCTATCTTTATCCGGTGTTCCTGGGGCGCATCCGCGGCTACGATTCGATGATGATCGGCGAGGCGCTGTTCGTCAGCGGCCTGGCCATGTTCTTCACCGCGCCGATCTCCGGCATCCTGTCGAACAAGATGGACCCGCGCATCATGATGATGATCGGCTTCTTCGGCTTCGCCACGGGGACCTGGTGGATGACGCATCTCACCGCCGACTGGGATTTCTATGAACTGCTGATCCCGCAGATCCTGCGCGGTTGCTCGATGATGCTGTGCATGGTGCCGATCAACAACATTGCGCTCGGAACCCTGCCGCCGGAGCGGCTGAAGAATGCGTCTGGCCTGTTCAACCTGACCCGCAATCTCGGCGGCGCCGTCGGCCTGGCCGTCATCAACACCGTGCTGATCGACCGCAATGCCTTCCACTACGCCAGGCTCTCCGAGCACGTGCAATGGGGAAGTGCCGCTGCGCAGCAGAAGCTGCAGAACATGACGCTCAACTTCGAGCAGACCGCCGGGCTCGACGCCTCCAAGGCGGCCATCTCCAAACTGTCAGGCATGGTCCAGCAGCAGGCGTCGCTGCTGTCGTTCATGGACGTATTCTTCATGCTGACGGTTTTGTTCGCGACGCTTGGGCTCTTCACCCTGGTGATCCGCAAGCCAGCCCCTCAGGGCGGCGGTGGCGGAGGCCATTGAGGCGCGCTGGATCCCCCGCCTGGCGCCCTCGCGCATGACCCCGAAAAGCGATTTCGGGGTCATGCGCAAAATCAACCATTACGAAGTCCTCGCGCTCTCCGACAAAGTCAGGGGCGCAGCCATCCTCAGGCCGTCGCCGGCTTGAAGGTCAAGGCGACACCGTTGATGCAATGCCGCAACCCGGTCGGCGGCGGACCGTCGTCGAAGACGTGGCCGAGATGGCCACCGCAGCGGCGACAATGGACCTCGGTGCGGGTCATGCCCAACGACCTGTCCACGGTCTTGCCGATCGCGTTGGGGATTTCCTGCCAGAAGCTCGGCCAGCCGGTGCCGGAATCGAACTTGGTCTCTGACGAATAGACCGGCAGGTCGCAGCCGGCGCAAGCGAAGATGCCTTTGCGGTGCTCGTTGAGCAGAGGACTGGTGCCCGGGTATTCCGTGCCCTCCTTGCGCAGCACATTGAAGGCCGCGTCGGACAGGATGGCGCGCCACTCGGCCTCGGTCTTGGTAACCTCGAAAGTCTCGGCCGCGCGTGCATCCTGGGCTCCGCCCATGCGCAGCGCGGTGGCGCCTGCGACAACGCCAATGGCTGCCGCACCACTCAAAAGAAGCTCGCGACGGTTCATGCCCATTCCTCCTGTTACTGCTTGTGCCAAATTCGACCGCCAGACGGAAATCAAAAGCCGGTGACGATCGCTGTCCTCAAAGCGGGACTCCGCGCCTATCCACTTGCGTGAACGGCGCGGAGTGTGCGCAGGGAGGCCCTTAGCGATATCTTCGCCGGCAGCGTGCGTTTGTTACATCTTCGGCAGGAGAACCTTGTCGACGACGTGGATGACGCCGTTGGACTGCTCGACATCGGCGATCGTCACATTAGCGACATTGCCGTTCTCGTCGGTCACGGTGACCTTGCCGCCGTCGGTCTTGAGCGACAGTTCGCAACCACCGACCGTCTTGACCTTGTGGGTGCCACCGTCATCCTTGACCATCTTGGCGACGTCGGCGGCCATCGCCTTGGCGCCGATGACATGGCAAGTCAGGATCTTGACGAGCTTGTCCTTGTTTTCAGGCTTGAGCAGCGTCTCCACCGTGCCGGCTGGAAGTGCCGCAAAGGCCTCGTTGGTCGGCGCGAACACGGTGAAGGGGCCAGCGCTTTGCAGCGTATCGACCAGGCCGCCTGCCTTGACGGCAGCGACCAGCGTCGTGTGGTCCTTCGAGTTGACAGCATTTTCGACGATGTTTTTCTGGGCATACATGGCGGCGCCGCCGACCATCGGATTTTGGGCATAGGCAATGGTGGCGAGCGCAGAAATGGCGACCGTTCCGGAAAGCAAAAGGGTGGCGAATTTACGCATGATTTCAATCTCCTCGGGTTATCGTTCCCCTCATTCGGGGACGCAAGGAGATACGCAATAGAAATGCCGGAGTTTCGCCCTCTCCGCAAAAAAATATTTGTCGCTACAATTTGCCCGGCGCGGATCGACAGCCGCCAACAAGCTTTGCAGGCGGTTAAATCGCGGAAGATAGATTTCAGGTCTGCTTCCAGAGGCAAGAATCGGTCAGACGCTCTTCAGATCGCCCGCTGCGACCACCGGTCCAGTCGGCTGGCCGGTCGGTGAACCACCTGCAGGCTCGACGCTGACCGCAAGCACGGCGCCTTGCGCCAACTTTTCCTGAACAGCGGGCGGGACGGCCAGATGCACGCTCGCACCGGCCGGGATGACACCCATCGACACCGGCGCATTCTTGCCTTCGATCATCCACAGTTCGAAGTCCTTGCCCGCGGCCCGCTCGCCGGAAACGTGGGAAAGACCGATCTCGTGACGGGCGGCATCGTAGACGACGAGATATTTGACGTCGCTGCCTTCGGCCGCCAGCGAGGCGACAAGCCGGGTTTGCGGCTCGACGACCGGTGGATTGACGTAAGGCAAGGCAATATAGATTGCCAGCGCCGCAATGGCGGCGGCGGCAAGACCGCGCCAGAAGCCAAGGCTCGACCAGAGGCCGGCGCGCGGCTCTGCAGCGAACAGCCGGCGGTCCAATGCTTCCTTGACCCTGATCGGAGGCTCTGTCTCCGGATAGGCGGCGGCCATCGGCGAAAGATGCGCCTCCCAGGCATCCACAAGGCGCGCGAAGGCGGCGTCCGCATCGATGCGGCGCGACGCGATCTCGCGTTCATCGGCGGCCAGAACGCCAAGAACGTATTCGGCGGCGAACAGGTCGTCGCCCCCACGTTCCGGTCCATTGTCGTCAGCCAGCGTCATCTTTCCAGGCATTCTCTCAGTTTCAACAGGCTGCGCCGCAGCCAGGTCCGCATCGTGTTCAGCGGTACGCCATAGCGCTCCGCCAACTCCGCATAGCTTTTGCCATCCAGATAGGCGCCCCGGACGGCCGCCGCCCGGTCCTTCTCCAATTCCCCGAGACAATGGTAGATGCGTCCGGACTCACCGCCCGCCACGGCCATGGCCTCCGGCCCCGGCGCCGGATCGGCCACGTCGAGCGCGGCATCGATATAGGCGGCAGGCTCTCGCCGCGCCCTGATCCGATCGATCGCATGATTGCGCGCAATGGCCACCAGCCAGGAGATCGGGCTCAGATCCGAAACGGCGAAACGGTCCGCCTTCGTCCATATCTTGACGAAGACCTCTTGAAGCGCCTCTTCTGCATCTCCCCGATCCTTCAATACACGAAGGCAGACGCCGAAAAGTTTCGCGCTGGTCTGCCGGTACAGCAGATCGAACGCAGCCCGGTCCTTCATCGAGGTCCGGACAATCAGGTTGCTGATGTCCTGCGGCGTCATCGGCCGCCAAATTAGGCGATTGCAATGTATTTGCAACGACTGAAATGGTCTTGCGCACTGGCAGCGCCAGCGTCGATTGCCAAGGAAATCGCCGCCCGCTAGCTTGCCATGAGCGGGAGGGCGACCATGTCGATCGAGCGGGTTCTGTGGGAGCATGACGCAACCGGCCAGGCCGCACTCGTGCACAAGGGAGAGATCACACCGCAAGATCTCGTCGATGCGGCGATCGCCCGGGCCGAGGCCACCCAGCCGGAGATCAACGCCATCGCCGAACCGCTTTTTGAGGCGGCGCGGGCGCGAGCGAAAACCGTCGACCACAAGCTGCCGCTTGCCGGAGTGCCCTTTGCGCTGAAGGACCTCGGCATTGCCATGAAGGGCGTGCCGACGCATGGCGGCAGCCGCATCCCAGCCTACACCCCCGATTTTAACTCGGTCATGACGGAACGCTATCTGGCCGCCGGCCTGGTCCCGATCGCCACCAGCACCGCACCCGAACACGGGCTGAGGCTGGTGACCGAGTCGGTGGCTTACGGCGTCACCCGCAATCCATGGGACACCGCTCACACGACCGGCGGTTCCTCGGGCGGCGCGGCTGCGCTGGTCGCGGCCGGCGTCGTGCCGGTGGCGCACGCCTCGGATGGCGGCGGCTCGATCAGGGTGCCTGCGGCCTGTACCGGGCTGGTCGGGTTGAAAACCTCGCGCGGCCGCGTGCCCTTGACGCCGCTCGTCACTGAAAGCTGGTACGGCTTTGTCGTCGACCATGCGTTGGCCCGCTCGGTGCGCGATACGGCCCTGCTGCTCGACCTGACCCACGGGCCCGAACCGCTGTCGCCCTACGCGGCACCCTCGCCGAACGGCAGTTTCACTGCGGCCGCCGGGCGCGATCCGGGCAAGCTCAAGCTCGCCTTCTACCGAAAATCGCCGCTCGGCCTGCCGATTTCGGAAGAAACCTTGAAAGCTCTGGATGCGGCGATTGGGCTGGCGCGCGAAGGCGGGCACAGCGTCGAGGAGATCGACCTGCCCTATATCGACCGCGATTTCATCGCCGATTTCGCCAGAACCGTCGCCGCGGCGGTGGCCGGCACGATGCGTGGCGAGGCCTTGCGCGTCGGCCGCTCCATCTCAGGCGATATCGAACGCGCCACGCGCGTGATGAGCCGGTTCGGTGAAATCCTCTCGGCCGGCGAAATCTATGCCGGCCTGCAGCGGCTGCACGCAACCTCGCGCCGCCTTATCACCGAAACCGCGCACTATGATGCAGTGCTGATGCCTGTCATCGCGCACCCGCCGCTCGCCTGCGGCACCATGGACCCGAAAGGCGCCGACGAATTCATCGAGAATGTCCTGGACAGACTGCGCCTCGCCGGCCTGCTGAAGTTCAAGCCGCTATTCGGCCAGCTGATGGACAAGAGCCTTTGGTTCACCCACTGGCCGGCGATCCAGAACGTCAGCGGGCAACCGTCGATCACGCTTCCGGTTTACGTGACCGATGCCGGCCTGCCGCTCGGCGTCCAGGCCGCCGGCCGCCCCGGTGACGAGGAGACGCTTTTGTCGTTCGCCGCGCAGATGGAAAAGATCTCGGGATGGCTGGGCCGGCGGGCGCCGCTGCAGGTGCCGGCATAGGCGGTGATTTGATCGATCGTGACAGCAAAGCCGTTTGCCCCCTCGTCCAATTCCCGCTAAGACGCCGCCGTTCATGCCAAGCTGGGAACCACGCCGATGACGGATGTCGCCGCCACCGCCGAAATGCAGGCCGCGCTGCTTTCAAGGGCGCTGCCCTATATGCAGCGCTACGAGAACAAGACGGTCGTGGTGAAATATGGCGGCCACGCGATGGGCGACATCGCGCTCGGCAAAGCCTTCGCCCGCGACATCGCACTGCTCAAGCAATCCGGCGTCAACCCGATCGTCGTGCATGGCGGCGGGCCGCAGATCGGCGCCATGCTCAGCAAGATGGGCATCGAATCCAAATTCGAGGGCGGCTTGCGTGTCACCGACCAGAAGACCGTCGAGATTGTCGAGATGGTGCTGGCCGGGTCGATCAACAAGGAAATCGTCGCGCTGATCAATGCCGAGGGCGAGTGGGCGATCGGCCTGTGCGGCAAGGACGGCAACATGGTGTTTGCCGAAAAGGCGCGCAAGACCATGATCGATCCTGATTCCAACATCGAGCGGGTGCTCGACCTGGGCTTCGTCGGTGAACCGGTCGAGGTCGACCGCACATTGCTCGACCTCCTGGCGCGGTCCGAAATGATCCCGGTGCTGGCGCCGGTGGCGCCCGGCCGCGACGGCCATACCTACAACATCAACGCCGACACTTTTGCCGGCGCCATCGCCGGCGCCTGCCAGGCGACGCGCCTGCTGTTTCTCACCGACGTGCCCGGCGTGCTCGACAAGGACAAGAAGCTGATCGACGAGTTGACCGTGGCCGAGGCCAAGGCCCTGATCAAGGACGGAACGGTCTCGGGCGGCATGATCCCCAAGGTTGAAACCTGCATCGAGGCAATCGAGCGCGGCGTCGCTGGCGTCGTCATCCTCAACGGCAAGACGCCGCATGCGGTGCTGCTCGAGCTGTTCACCGAACACGGCGCCGGCACGCTGATCGTGCCGTGAGTGGCCTCAGTCTGTTCAACGCCGCGACAGACCGGAAGACCATCCGATCACCATCGCAGCGCTTGTCGAGACAGGCGGGCGGGCGAACGGGCGACTAGGTAGTCTCCGCCTTCGTCGCTCGCCGCCAATCGATCATCCGGACTGAGGAAGGCGCGCGATGACCTTTATCTCAAAATCGAAGCCCGCCAGCCAATTCACCCCCACCGCGGTCCAGTTCGGGTAGGGCGGTTCACCGATCGCCCTAAGTCGAACGGCGTCAATCGCCTCCCACTGTTTGGCCGGGTCGGTGTGGAACGTGGTCACGTCAACAATGTCGTCAAACGTGCAACCGGCGGCCTTCAGCACCGCCGCGAGATTGTCGAAGGCAAGCTGGACCTGCTTTTCGAAGGCTGGCTCCGGCGATCCGTCCTCGCGGCTGCCGACTTGGCCCGAGACGAACAGAAAGCCGCCTGAGCGGATCGCCGCCGAATAGCGATTGACTTCGTAGAGGGCCTGCCGACCGGCAGGGAAGATCGCATCGCGTTTGGTCATTGTTTCACTCCAATCAGACAAGGCAGGCCGGTCCCGACCATCGCGATGTGGCTTCTCCGAGAAGGTGAGAGCCGCCCGCAAGACTTCGGGGTTTTGGATCGCTGCGTTCCATTTTCCGGGGCGGTCGCTGATATCCGTCCCGTATCCCGAAGTGGGTACATACATTCCGTATGTCAATATACATACGTTGCGTATGCTTGTTAAAAGATTGCCCGAGCCGGTCAGGCGCGCGACGAAATCGTGGTCGCAGGCGGTGTCAGCCTGCGCGCCGGGTGCGCGACCACCATCGATTCCTCTTCCTCGTCCTGCGGCGCGCCCCAGAATTCGGCGAGCGTCGGGCCATTCTTCAGGCGGCGGTCGCGAACCAGAAAGCCCCAGACTTCGCGGAACCAGACGCGGCGGCCCATTTTGGTGTACCAGCGCATCGAATGCCGTTGCTCCGGATCCTTGTGGAACAGGATGCGCGCCAAGGCCTTGGGCCGCGACTGCACGGCCAGTTCGATCAGCTTGACGGCGAAGAACAACATCCACGGCTTGAGGCGGGTCATCTGCAGCACCTGGTGCTTGTAGTCCCACAGGCGGGCGTCCAGCTGGATCACCTTGCGATCCCTGGCAATCCTGAAGAACGGCGTCCAGCGGTGCGGCGTCACATAGAGCGCCTGGATCTGGTCGGGGTCATAAGCGATCAGCTGGCGGAAGCCGCGCCAGAGGTCGCGAAAACTTTCGTCCTCGAAACCGGCCACCCAGGTCGCCATCGACAAGATGCCGTTGAGGCGCAGCAGCCGTATCGCCTCGCGGTCGGATGAGGTGCTGCCGCCCTTGCGGATCAACTGGAGCGTCTGCTCGTCGGTATTTTCCATGCCAAGCAGCCAGCGGATGACGCCGGCCTTGCGATAGAGATGCAGGCTGTCGGCGTCGCGGACGATGTCGTCGGCGCGGGTGGAGCCGACGATCAGCACCGGCACATTCTCGGCGATCATCGCATCGAGAAAGGCGCGCCAGGCTTTTTTGGACGAGGTCGGGTTCTCGTCGGCAAGGTTGATCAGCTCGACGCGGTGCTCGCGGTATAGCCAGGCAATCTCCCGCGCGAACTTCACGGGGTCGCGGTGCCGCCAGCGCGTCCAGAACCCCCGCTGGCCGCAATAGTTGCACAGATGCGGACAGCCTCGCGAGAACTGCATGACCACCGCACGCTTGCCTCCCCAATAGCTATAGCGAGTGATATCGATCAGTTCCCAGCCGATGCGGTAGTCGTCGAGATTGGCGATCGTCCTTGCCGGCTTGGTGGCAAAAGGCCGGCGCAAATCGTCGCGAAAGGCGATGCCCGCCACATCCGACAGCGGCTTGCGTTTTTCAAGCGCTTCGACCAGCGCGACGATGGTCGCCTCCCCCTCGCCACGAACGATGAAGTCGAAGGCCTCCGTTTCGGCCAGTATGTCGCGCCAGTGATAGGTCGGAAACACGCCGCCATAAATCAGGATTGTCGCCGGGTCGATGTGTTTGACCATGCCGGCGATCAGTAGGGCTGTCGGATGCGCAGAGGTCGAGCCGGAATGGCCGATCAGAATACAGTCGGGATGATCGCTCAAGGCGTCCCGGACCAGCGTGGCAAGCGGCATCGGCCCGAATTCGGCGTCCACAAGTCGCACTTGATGTCCCGCGTCGATCAGCGGACCGCCCAGTGCCAGCAAACCGAGCGGCGGCAGATGGTCGTCCGGCACACGGCTGCCGATGGCCGTATGTGGCGGGTTGATCAGGACGATTTTCATGGCGGACCTTATGCGATGGCGGTCCACATGTCGTAGTCGGCGATCTAGCGCTGGAGATTGGCTCGCTTCAGCAGTTTGTGTGCAGCTTTTCCGCAGAAATGCCTACCGTCTGAGATGTGCAAGCGGGACATGGCCCGGCCCCTTGATGTTCTGCAGCACAAGCTGGGTGTGGACGTCGCGCACGCCTTCGAGCCGCATCAGCCGGTGCATGACGAAGGCATTGAGCTCGTCGACCGACGGCACCATCACATGCAACAGGAAATCATGATCGCCGGTCATGGTCCAGCATGAGGACACCTCGTCCATCCGCTGGACGGCGGCGATGAAGCTTTCGGGCGAGCCGTCGCTGTGGCTGGTCAGGCGCACCTGGATGAACACCTCGACCATCAGCCCGACGGCGCGACGGCTGAGCACCGCGGCGAAGCCCTTGATGATGCCCGCCTGCTGAAGCGCCTCGAAGCGCCGCGCGCAAGGTGTCGTCGACAGGCCGATCTCCTGCGCCAGTTCGGATACCGGCTTGCGCCCGTCGCGCTGCAGGCTGTCGAGCATCTTGATCTCGAATTCGTCAAACTGAGGCATTTTCACTCTCCCAAAGCTCGATCGTGGAGTCTTTTACCTCCAACCCCGCATTTGAGCCACCATCAAAGCTGATTTGCCTCGCGCCATCCGGCTAGAATTTCCGACGATCCGCTGATCATGATTTCCAGGGAGAGCAAGCCATGACGATGAACGTTGCCGACTACGCCCGCGAATGCGCGGCGCGAGGCCTTCGCGGCGATTATTCGGTCTGCCGTGCCGATTTCACCGTGGCGCAGGGCTACAATTATAGCGACGAAGAACAGGCGGTGTGGCGCACGCTGTGCGACCGCCAGACGAAGCTGACCAGGAAGCTCGCCCACCATTCCTATCTCGATGGCGTTGCGGCGCTCGGCCTTCTCGACAAGATCCCGGATTTCGGTGAGGTCAGCGAGAAGCTGCGCAAGCTCACCGGCTGGGAGATCGTCGCCGTGCCGGGGCTCATTCCCGCCCAGCCGTTCTTCGACCACCTCGCCAACCGTCGCTTCCCGGTCACCAACTGGCTGCGAACCCAAAAGGAGCTCGACTACATTGTCGAGCCCGACATGTTCCACGATTTCTTCGGTCACGTGCCGATCCTGACGCAGCCGGTCTTTGCCGACTTCATGCAGATGTATGGCAAGAAGGCCGACAGCGTGATTGCGGTCGGCGGCGACGAGATGATCACCAGGCTTTACTGGTACACCGTCGAATACGGGCTGATACGCGAGCCGGGCCAGCCGCTGAAGGCTTTCGGCGCCGGGCTGATGTCATCCTTCACCGAGCTTCAGTTCGCGGTCGAAGGCGGCGAGGCGCACCATGTCGCCTTCGACCTGGAAACCGTAATGCGCACCGGCTACGAGATCGACAAGTTCCAGCGTGCCTATTTCGTGCTGCCGTCGTTCGACGTGCTGCGTGATGCTTTCGAGACCGCCGATCTTGCGGCGATCGTGGCGCGCCGCAAAGGCGAGCCGGCGCTCGACCCGGCGAGCCTATAGGCTGTCGGCTGTTTCCAGGGCCTCGGATTTCAGCCGGGCAAGCTGGTCGCGCTGAAGGTCGAGCGATGCGGTGACGAAGCGCAGGATCGTGGCCAGCTCGGTGTCGCTAAATGTGGCGATCACCCTTTCTCCCTCCTGCGCGATCGCACCATAATAGCGCGCCGATAGTTCTCGCGTGAGTTCCGTCGCCTCTATGACCACCTTGCGCCTGTCCTCGAGGCTGCGCGTTCGTGTCAGCAGGCCGCGCGCCTCCAGCCGGTCGATCAGCGCGGTGACTGCGGCCGGCGTCAACCCTGTTGCGGCCGCGACCTCGCCAGCCGATTGCGGGCCGCCATAGAGCAGCGCCAGGCAATGGCGTTCCGCCGTACTCAGCTCAAGCCTATCGCCTACTGCCTCGTCATAAGCCTGCGTCGCGTCCTGCCAGCCCATAATGGCGAGGCTGATGGCCGTCTTCATGTCGGCCCGATTCATGCTTGACGAATTTACTTCGATCATCTAACTATCAATTTGCCTAACATTACGGCTATTATAGTAATATGCTGCGTCGGGCGCAAGGCACGGCCTGTCGCAGCACGCAAGGAGTGGACAATGAACCAGAACCAGACGCGCGGCCCACTCACACCGGCCGAAGAATTCAAATACGCAAAGCTGGCGATGGAATGGTATGGCTGGGGTTCTCCCATTGGCCTTGGTATTGCACTGGTCGCGCTGGCGGCCGCTGCCCTGCTGTTCCGCATCGCCATCTTCGGATTTTGACAGCACTGGCCGCGGCGCGGTTGAATTCTGATAGGGTGGAATTTTTCCAGCAGAAGGCTCAGGGCCGAGTTCACGCTGCTTCGGAAATGTCACGATCGATGATCGACAGGTTGCGGCCGCGATGCTTGGCCTCGTAGAGCCGCTGGTCGGCGGCGCGCATCAGCTCCGACACTGCGGCGTCCTCGCCGCAGGTGGTCCCGCCGATACTGACCGTCAGCGGAACGGTTCGTTCGTCGACGGGCCGGAAACGGATACGCTCTACTTCACGGCGGATGCGCTCGGCGACGCGCCTGGCTTCGTGTTCGGTGGCGCCGATCAGAAAGGCGCAGAATTCCTCACCGCCAATGCGGCCAAGGACATCGCCGCTGCGCACGCCACGCTCTATCGCACTTGCGATCAGGAGCAGCGCCTCGTCGCCGATCAGATGGCCGTAGCTGTCGTTGATGGTCTTGAAATGGTCGGCATCGACGATCAGCAATGCCCCGCGATCGGATTTACGCCGAGAGCCGTCGAGGGCGGCAAAGAAACTTTCGCGGTTGAGCATGCCGGTCATGTCGTCGCGGCTCGCCTTTTCCGCCAAGCGCCTGTGGGCGGCGGCGAGCTGGGCATGGGCGCGGGCGAGCTCGCGATGCGCGGTCTTCAACCTTTCGCCCTGCCAGACCGAATAGGCACCGGCGCCCCAGGCAAGAGCCAGCGGGCATACGGTGGACGTCAACCAGATGGTGCGATTGATCGGAAAACCCATTGCCGGCACGACGATCAGCGTCAGCAAAAGTGAGACGGCGACGGAGGCGAAAGCGATGGCGGCAGACTTTAGAAATATGCGATTCATCGCTTGCTCCCACTGGTCCGTCTTGGTGCCAGCAAGCGCTGAATGTCACCTTTCGGCGATGCTTAAGATTTTAATCACGGCGCCATTTTCACCACCCAGGGCGCGCATAGGTTGTGGATAAACCTCCTGTTAGAAAGATCGTTTCGTGCCATAAGGACGGTATGACCACGCTTCCCGACCCCGCCCGCTTTGCCCATGTCACCGACTGGGTGTTCGATCTCGACAACACGCTCTATCCGCACCATTCCAATCTGTTCTCTCAGATTGATGTGAAGATGACCGCCTATGTCGGAGAATTGCTGACGCTGCCGCGCGAGGAAGCACGCAAGCTGCAAAAGGAGCTCTACCGGGAATACGGCACGACACTGAACGGGTTGATGACGCGCCACGGCATCGACCCCGACGACTTTCTCGAGAAGGTCCACGACATCGATTATTCCTGGCTGGTGCCAGATCCCGTCCTCGGCACCGCCATACGCCAGCTTCCCGGCCGCAAATTCATCTTCACCAATGGCGATCGCCGGCATGCCGAACGCACCGCGCGGCAGCTGGGCATTCTCGAGCATTTCGACGACATTTTCGATATCGTAGCAGCCGGGCTGAACCCCAAGCCGGCGCGACAATCCTACGAGAAATTTGCCGAACTCCATGCCGTCACCGGGCAAAATGCGGTGATGTTCGAAGACCTCGCCCGCAACCTGTCGGTGCCGAAATCGCTGGGCATGACCACGGTGCTGGTGGTGCCGCGCAATTTCGAGCCGACCTTCTCGGAAATCTGGGAACGCGACCCGGCCAACGAGGACGACGTGGACTTCGTCACCGACGATCTCGCCGGCTTTCTCACGGCGATCGTCGAAGTCCCCGCTTGAGGCAGCCGGCGCGCTTCAAGTCCTTGCTTGCATGTCAAAGTTTATAGAAGCGGCTGACGATCCCCCAGGCCTCATCGGCGGTGTCGACGAAATCGATGATATCCTGGTCGCCGGGCGTGATCGTGCCTTGCTCGGCGAGGAAGTCGAGGTCGATAGCCCTTGCCCAGAAAGCCTTGCCGAACAGGATGACCGGCACGCGTTCCATGCGGCCGGTCTGGATCAAGGTCAGCGTCTCGAAGAACTCGTCCATCGTGCCGAAGCCGCCGGGAAACACCGCAACGGCCTTGGCACGCATGACGAAATGCATCTTGCGGACCGCAAAATAGTGGAAGTTGAAGCAGAGTTCCGGCGTCACGTAGGCGTTTGGCGCCTGCTCGTGCGGCAGCACGATGTTGAGACCGATCGACGGCGCGCCAACATCGTCGGCGCCGCGATTGCCGGCCTCCATGACGCCAGGCCCGCCGCCGGTCACCACGACGAATTCGCGATAGTACGAAGTGGCCGACTGCTGCGAGCAGAGGCGGGCGAATTTGCGCGCCTCCTCATAGTATTTGCTGTTTTGCTCGAGATTCTTCTTCTGCGTCTCGTTCTTGGCCGCCCAGGCTTCACCGCCGGGCTCGGGGATGCGCGCGCCGCCGAACAGGATGACGGTCGATTGGATGCCGCGCTCGGCCAGGATCATCTCCGGTTTCAGCAGTTCGAGCTGCAGCCTGACCGCGCGCAACTCGCGCCGCGTCATGAAATCGGGGTCGTTCCAGGCCAGCCGATATGTCTCCGCGCGCGTTTGCGGCGTGTCCGGCACGCTTTTCGACCGCTCCAGATCCTCGTCCGAATGCGGTAGCGGCGTCCACCCCGCCTTTTCCATGGGAGTCATATTTGCTTTACCCGTCCAATCATTCACTTGCGCCGTCCCGTGACGCTGCCGCGATTGACCCTCCCCAAGCCTTCACATAGGGTCCGCGCGACTTTCAAACAGGTTAAGGCGCCGGCCCTTAACAGCTTGGTAATGGAGCGAATTCATGTCGAAGCCCGATCTCGCGAGTCTCGAGAAGATCATCGAGAACGCCTTCGAGGAACGCGACACCATTTCGACCGCAACCCGCGGCGAGACGCGCGAGGCCATCCAATCGGCGCTCGACCTGCTCGACCGGGGCGTCGCTCGCGTCGCCGAGCGGCAGGCCGACGGCAAATGGCACGTCAATCAGTGGCTGAAGAAGGCGGTGCTGCTGTCTTTCCGGCTCAACCCGATGGAGATCATCAAGGGTGGTCCCGGTCAGGCGGTATGGTGGGACAAGGTGCCTTCGAAGTTCGACGGCTGGAGCGCCGTCGATTTCGAGAAGGCCGGCTTCCGCGCCGTGCCATCGTCGATCGTGCGCCGCTCTGCCTACGTCGCGCCGGGCGCCGTGCTGATGCCGTCCTTCGTCAATGTCGGCGCCTATGTCGATAGCGGCACCATGGTCGACACCTGGGCGTCGGTCGGCTCCTGTGCCCAGATCGGCAAGAATGTGCATCTGTCGGGCGGCGTCGGTATCGGCGGCGTGCTGGAGCCGATGCAGGCCGGCCCAACCATCATCGAGGACAATTGCTTCATCGGCGCCCGTTCCGAAGTGGTCGAGGGCTGCATTGTTCGCGAGGGCTCAGTGCTCGGCATGGGTGTCTTCATCGGCCAATCGACCAAGATCGTCGACCGCGCCACCGGCGAGATCTTCTACGGCGAAGTGCCGGCCAATTCCGTCGTCGTCGCCGGCTCACTGCCGGGCAAGCCTTTTCCAAACAACGAGCCCGGCCCCAGCCTCTACTGCGCCGTCATCGTCAAGCGGGTCGACGCAAGAACCCGTTCCAAGACCTCGATCAACGAATTGCTGCGCGATTGATCTCCCGAGAACGGATGCACCGGGTTGACTGACAAACCTCAATTCCTATGGCTTTTCTTCAGCCTTTCTGGGCGGGTGAATCCGAGCGCTTATGTTTTGGCTGGCCTCTTGCCGGTCATCGTTCAACTCTTTCTGCTCTACCAGTTCGCGCGAACGCCGTTAGGCACTGCCGCGAGCCAGTATTGGGCGCTCGCCTTATGGATCGCTGTGTTCGTCTCGACATGGTCGACCTTTGCGCTAACGGCGAAGCGGTTCCATGATTTCGGCAAGCCTGCCTATTACGCATTGATCTCTCTCATTATCGGCTTCGTCCTGCTTTTTATCCTGGCTTTTTTCAAAAGTGACCCAGGCCCCAACCGCTACGGCAAGCGCACCAACGCACCGGCCGAACCCTGAGCGCCAATCGGACATTTCGTCATGCGCTACCGCTCGCTTGATTCGAAACTGATCCTCGAAACCGCCGAACGGCTGGAAGAGCGCGTCGCCGAGCGCTTTCCCGATGCAGGCCTGCGCGGCGTCGCCGCCGAGCTCGTGTCGCTGTCGCGCGATCTGGCAAAGGCAGCCAAGGCGCTGGAGGCGCCGATCTGGTGGCTGCGCGGCCTCATCATCGCCGCTTTCGTCGTCGGAGCGCTGATGTTCCTGTTCGTCGGCACAATCCTGCCGCTCGGCCGCATCTCGGGAAACCACGATGCCTTCCAGTCGGTGCAAGGCATCGAAGCCTCCCTCAACATGATCATCCTCGCCGTGCTGGGCTTCCTGGCCCTGATCCGCTCCGAGGAGCGGATCAAGCGCAAGCGGGTGTTCCGCCAACTCCACGGGCTGCGGTCGCTCATCCACGTCATCGACATGCACCAGCTGACCAAGGATCCGGCAGCACTTTCAGCCAGTTTCAAGCCGACTGCACATTCGCCAGCCCGCATCACCAACGCCGCCGACCTTGCCCGCTATCTCGACTATTGCTCCGAAATGTTGTCGATCACCGGCAAGATCGCCGCGCTGTTTGCCCAGTCGGTCAATGACGCCGTGGTCATCGATGGCGTCAATGACATCGAGAACCTGGCGTCGAACCTGTCGCGAAAGATCTGGCAGAAGATCACGCTGATCGAAACCCCTCATGGGCAGCCGGCACATGCGAAGAAAACCGATCCCGAGCCGGGTCCGCCGCGTCGGCCTGCAGTCCGCAGACGACCGGGGCCGGCAAGCTAAGACCCGCGAGCCGGCGGCAGATCCGCTAGAGCGGCAGAGCGGGGAGTTCCGAAACCCCGGTTTTGCGCCGGACGCTCTAAGCGAATGTTAATCACCCTGGCCCAGCATGCCGGCGAAAACTGTGTCGACCGGCACGGAGCGCTCGACTGGCAAGCGACCTATCCCTGACCACCAAGGAGCCGCGCAAAACGTGGAGCGCCGCCGCTCGCCTGTTTGCCTGGTTCTCTTCGCCGATGAGATTGGAACCGGAAGCCGTCCGCGCCCGGCTTCTCGACACCACTTTCGACCGCAAATTCGCAGTCTTGTTCGGCACCATCAGCGTTTTGGTGGTTGCGGTCAGCGCCGCACTTGCCACGAAGGATTGGTGGCCCTACGCCTGGATCGCAGCCGACCTGATGCTTTTCGTCGTCCGCGTTCTGCTGATGCGGGAATGCGAGCAGGCCCGCAGGCGCGGCTCGAAAGGGCCGCTGGCGGGCCTGATGGCAGCCAGCGGTGTATGGTCGGTCGTTTTCGGCCTCGGCTGCTATGGCTGTGTTGCCAGCGGGAATATGGCGCTTTCCGTACTTGCCGCCTTGAATGTCGCAGGTGTCGTTGGCGTGGTGTCGTCACGCAATGCGGCCACCCCGCGCTTCGCCATATTCGTCATGTTGGCCGTAAGCCTGCCTTACGTGGTCGGTGCATTGTTTTCCGCAGCGCCCGGAATGCCGATCGTCGGAATTCAAACGCCGTTCTATGTGGCCGGCGTCATCATCGTGCTGCTTCAGAACCACGCAATCAACGCCCGCATGATCCGCGCCGAGCTGGACAATCGCGACCTAGCGATCAAGGACGCGCTGACCGGCCTGCCAAACCGCATCTTCCTGCAGGAAAAATTGCGCGACATGTGCCGCGACCTTGCGGCGCCGGCCGCCAATGGCGGCAAGCCGTTTGCCGTGCTCAGCATGGACCTCGACGGCTTCAAACAGGTCAACGACCGTTTTGGTCATGCGGTCGGCGACGTGCTGCTGCGCAAGGTGGCCGAACGATTGAAGCGCGGCTTCCGGCCGGGGGACGTGGTCTTCCGTATCGGCGGCGACGAATTCGTCATCCTTTTGCCCGCAACCTCGGAGATCGAGGCCACCTATCTGGCAAAGCGGGCCATCGAAAAGGTCTCGGTGCCTTTCGACCTCGGGGTCGGTTCCGCCATCCATGTCGGCTTGAGCGTCGGCAGCGCCTTTGCACCCGCCGACGGCGGCGATCCGGAAATCCTGCTCACCTGTTCCGACCATGCACTCTACGAAGCCAAGCGCACCGGCAAGGGCCGTTATTGGGCGCCTGTGCGGGCTACGATCTGACGGTCGCAGCGACAGCTTCCGGCGGCAAGCAAGGCGATCCGCGCCTCTCCTGCTCGGCCGCGCGCACCAGTGCAGTGACATGCTTCAGCAAAGGCGCCGGCGTGCCGGCCTTTTCGGCCAAACGCAGGACCGCGCCTTGCAGTTCGCCGATCTCCGTCGACCGGCGGCGCCGCAGGTCATCCCACATCGACGAACGCGCGGCCGGATCGATGGCAAGCATCCGCCGCGCCAAGAACTTGAACAGCCCGTCGGGCAGGCGAAGCACTTTCGGCAGCAGTGCGGGACGCAGGCCGGCGATGCGAGCGGGTTCGATGCCTGTCGCCGTCATTGCCGCCAATGCTTCGTCGATCTGACCGGCCAGGATCAGCCGCCAGCGGCGATCGGCAAGCTCTGCCGCCAGCGGCAGACCGGAAAGCGCCACCAGCGCGTTGTTGAGGTTGAGCAGCAGCTTGTCCCATAACACCGCGTCGATGTCACCATGCGTCGCGACGGCAAACCCCTCGACATCAAGCAGTTCGTCAAGGCCCGCCGAGCCCTGTTCGATCATCACTTTGCCGCCGCTGGCGCGGTGCAGGCGAAGCGGCAATTCGCCCTCCGGCGATTGGACCACGTTGAACGGCACCATGCCCGCGAGCACCGGCTGGGCGGTGAGATGGGCTCGCAATTTATCGGCATTGTCGACGCCGTTCTGCAGGCTGAGTATCACCACGTCCGGTCGGGCATGGGCGGCAATCAGCCCGGCCATGTCTTGCGTCGCGCCGCTCTTGACCGTTACCAAAATGACATCGGCATCGGAGAATGCTACCGCCGGATCGGCGGTGACCGACAATGCGTCCGGTTTGACAGAACGGTCGCGGCCGTCAGGGTCGGTGATGCGCAATCCAGCTTCTTGCAGGGCCTTCTCGACGCGCGGTCGCGCCAGCAGAAACACCTTTCGCCCGGCAAGTATCAGGCAGCCGCCGGCGTAGCAGCCGATACTGCCGGCACCGGCGATTACGATCGTCTTGCCACGCGTGACCATGCGATGGCCCTGTTCTGGTCGAGAGACCTTGCCGCAATTATACGACATGAAAACCATAATGTCGGCGGCATGGCTGGCCCTCACGTCTGGCCGTGACAGACCTTGCGCTTTCGACTATCGCTTTTGCCCATGATGCTGCCTACCGATCCGGTTAGAAATCTCGCTGCACTCATCCGCTGTGCTTCCGTGACGCCCGCCGAAGGCGGTGCGCTGCGCGCGCTGGAGGCGATGTTGAAGCCGCTCGGCTTTGCGGTCGAGCGACCGGTGTTTTCCGAAGCCGGCACACCGGACATCGAGAACCTTTACGCGCGGCGTTCCGGCAATGGCCCGCATCTGATGTTTGCCGGCCATACCGACGTGGTGCCGGTGGGCGACGAGGCAGCCTGGACGCACCCGCCCTTTGGCGCCGAGATCGCCAATGGCGAGATGTTCGGCCGCGGCGCCGTCGACATGAAGGGCGGCATTGCTTGTTTCGTCGCGGCGGTGGCGCGACATGTCGAGCAGAAGGGCGGCCCGAAGGGGTCGGTCTCGCTGCTGATAACCGGCGATGAGGAAGGCCCGGCGATCAACGGCACGACGAAGCTGCTCGAATGGGCGGCCGCCAAAGGCGAGAAATGGGATGCCTCGATCGTCGGCGAGCCTACCAATCCCGACGCGCTTGGCGATATGATCAAGATCGGCCGGCGCGGCTCGCTATCGGGCACGGTCGTCGTCAACGGCCGCCAGGGCCACGCCGCCTATCCGCAGCTAGCCGACAATCCGGTGCGCGGCCTGGTGACGCTGGTCGACGCCTTGCTGCACCCCGTCTTCGACAACGGAACAAGGGATTTCCAGCCGACGAACCTTGAGGTGACCTCCATCGATGTCGGCAATCCCGCCACCAACGTCATCCCGGCGAAGGCAGCAGCTACCTTCAATATCCGCTTCAACGACACATGGACCGCCGAGACGATCCAGGCCGAGATCCACAACCGCCTCGACCGGGCGGCGAAACGCAAGAAATACCGCGCCGGCAAGAAGACGCCGGTCGACTACGAGATCGTCTGGCGCGACGGGCCGAGCCATGTTTTCCTGACACGCGACGACAGGCTGATCGAGACGCTTGGCGGTTCGGTCAAAGCGGTGACCGGCAGGAAGCCGGCGCTCTCCACCTCCGGCGGCACCTCCGATGCCCGCTTTATCAAGGATTATTGTCCGGTGGTCGAATTCGGCCTGGTCGGCAAGACCATGCACATGGTCGACGAACGTGTGGCGATTGCCGATCTCGAGACGCTGACG
Organism: Mesorhizobium sp. M1163; assembly: GCF_040318415.1. NCBI lineage: Bacteria > Pseudomonadati > Pseudomonadota > Alphaproteobacteria > Hyphomicrobiales > Phyllobacteriaceae > Mesorhizobium > Mesorhizobium sp. M1163. The sequence goes on from NZ_JAMYMF010000015.1 coordinate 121,193, forward strand.
CAGATTTATCTGCGCTTCGTTGAAGACTGGTTTGCGCAGGACATATCCTAGTGATGCTTTCAGCGGATGAAACCTACGCTTCGCTTGCCGGCGCCTGGCGGCTGATGCTCGGCAAGGCCGATGGATTTCGCCTGCTCGACCTTTCGGCGGACGGTTTCTGGAACTCCTTTTTTGCCATCGTCGTCGCGGCGCCGGCATTGATCGTCGGCTGGGTCGGCATTGCCAACGAGATCGGCGATCCCGACGCATTCGTCGGCCGTTTCAGCATGTTGATCCGGCTGGCCACCGTCGATATCGGCGCCTGGGTGCTGCCGCTCATCGGCCTGGCCCTGGTCGCGCCGCGGGTCGGCGTCGGCAGCCGTTTCGTCCATTATGTCGTCGCCAGCAACTGGGCCTCGGCGATCATCGCCTGGATGATGCTGCCATCGGCGTTGATCCGGCTTTTTCTGACATCGGCCAACGAAGTCTCCGGGCTGGTGTCGCTGCTGCTGTTCGCGCTGTCAATGGTATTGACCTGGCGGATGACCAACGTTGCCATCGGCAGGGGTGCGGCTGTCGGCAGCGCTGTTTTTGCCGGCATGTTCGTGGCGTCGCTGATCGTCCTGTTCGGCCTGCAGGCGCTGCTCGGTATCAGCGTGCCGGATCAGCCAGGCGTCGGATAATCGACGCCGACTAGAAACAGCCCGTCGGGCGGCGCCACCTGACCGCAGGCCGCGCGGTCGCGCGCCTCGAGCGCGGCCTTGAGGTCGGCAATGGTCCAGCCGCCTTCGCCGACACGTTTGAGCGAGCCGACCATCGAGCGCACCTGGTTGTGCAGGAATGACCGCGCCGAAGCGCGGACTTCGATGAAATCGCCCGCCCGGCTGACATCCAGCCGGTCGAGCGTGCGGACCGGGCTGGTGGCTTGGCACTGGGTCGAGCGGAAGGTGGTGAAATCATGCCGGCCAAGCAGCACTTTTGCCGCTTCGTGCATGGCGGCGGCATCGAGCTGCTTCGGTACCCACCAGATCTTGCCCTTGTCGAGCGCTGCTGGCGCGCGGCGGTTGACAATACGGTACAGATAGTGGCGGCCGATCGCCGAGAAACGCGCATCGAAGCCATCCGGCACGACGGCGGCCTTCAGGATGGCGATGTGCGCCTTGGCCGCTTGCAGATGCGCGTTGACGGCGTCGCGCACCTTGTCGCCGGGCCATGCCTTGACCAGATCGACATGCGCCACCTGAGCGGTCGCATGGACACCGGCATCGGTGCGGCCGGCGGCGCGCAGAGAGACCTGCTCGCCGCAGAACTTCTCGATCGCCTGCTCGATCGCCTGCTGCACCGAAGGCTGATTGGCCTGGCGTTGCCAGCCGGCGAAGAGACTGCCGTCATATTCGATGTCGAGGCGAAAACGCGGCATTCCCGGATCGAGGCGAAATCAGGCGGCGAGGGCTGAGCCGAAGGCCGAGGCGTAGACCAGCCTGCCGGTCTCCGGCGCCTCGCCCCAGGCAAGCGCCTGCAAAGCCTCGCCTTGGTAGTCGCTCTCGAATTTCGCTGCACGGGCGCGGCTGTAGCCGAAGCGGCCATAGTAGGCCGGATCGCCGAGCACCACAGCGAGCGTCTCGCCGGCGGCTTTCAGGCGGATATGAGCCTCGCGGACCAGGGCACCGCCGATGCCGGTGCCGTGGAACGACGGCTCGACTGCCAGCGGCGCCAGCGCGACTGCCGGGAAGCTCTTGCCGCCATTCTGCACGAAGAGCCGTGAAAACAGGATATGGCCGACCACTTGCCCGTCTTCGTCCGCCACCAGTTCGACGACGGCATCACCGCCGGTGACCAGCGCGTCGACCAGTCCGGCCTCCGCCTGCTGGCCGAATGCGTGTTCTTCGACAAGGCGGATCGCCTCGCGGTCCCGCGGCGTCGCCGCGCGTATGGACATCATGCTCATGACAATTTCATCCCTTTTTCGAGCTTGGCCCCGCGCAGAAACTCCTGCGCGGCAATGGGCCTTCCGCCCGCACGTTGAACTTCGACCAGCCTGATCGCGCCTGACCCGCAGGCAACCGTCAGCCGGTCATCGAGAATTCCTCCCGGTTCGCCGGCGCCTTGCGAGAGCGTCGAGCGAAGCAGTTTCAGCCGTTCCATGCGGCCGCCGATTTCGGCCTCGCACCATGCACCGGGAAAGGGCGACAGGCCGCGAATCTGGTTGTGCACGTCGCCGGCAGGTCGCAGCCAGTCTATGCGAGTCTCCGATTTATCGATTTTCTTGGCGTAGGTCACCCCCACCTCCGCCTGTGTGGTAAATGTCAGCGTATTCCGCTCGAGCCGTTCGAGCGCTTGCACCATCAGCGCAGCACCCAGGATCATCAGCCGGTCGTGCAGATCGCCGGCCGTCATGTCGGGTCCAATGGCGCATTTTTCAACCATTGCCACAGGCCCGGTGTCGAGGCCTTCCTCCATCCGCATCACCATCATGCCCGTCTCGGTATCGCCGGCCATGATGGCGCGCTGGATAGGGCCAGCGCCGCGCCAGCGCGGCAATAGCGATGCGTGGCCATTGAGGCAACCGAGCCGCGGCGCCTCGAGAATAGGTTTGGGCAGAAGCAGCCCGTAGGCGACGACCACGGCGACATCGGCGCGCAAGGTGCGGAACGCCTGCTGCTCCGCCTCGCTCTTCAGCGACACCGGCGACCGCACCTCGATGCCAAGCCGCTCCGCCTCACGCTGCACCGGCGACGGCGTCAGCTCGAGCCCGCGCCGGCCTGCGGCGCGCGGCGGCTGCGTGTAGACGGCTGCCAATTCATGCCCTGCCCCGGCGATCGCTCGCAGCGTCTGCACGGAGAATTCGGGCGTACCCATGAAGATGACACGCAGGGGCATTCGTCGACCCCTATCCCACCATCTTGCCCGGCGCCTTGTCCCTGGCGAGCTTCTTGAATTTCTTGACCACCATGTCGCGCTTCAGCTTGGAGATGTGGTCGATGAACAGCACGCCGTTTAGGTGGTCGATCTCATGCTGCAGGCAGGTCGCCATCAGCCCCTCGGCCTCGATCTCCTGCAGCTTGCCGTCGCGATCGAGATACTTCACCCGCACCGCTGCCGGACGCTCGACCTCGGCATAGTAATCCGGGATCGACAGGCAGCCTTCCTCGTAGACCGAACGCTGGTCGGAGCTGTCGAGGATTTCGGGATTGATGAAGACGTGCGGTGCCGGCGTCTCGTCCTCCTTGGCGAGGTCGATCACCAGCAAGCGCAAGGGTTCGCCGACCTGGATCGCCGCGAGGCCGATGCCGGGCGCGTCATACATGGTGTCCAGCATGTCGCCGGCCAGTTTACGCAAATCACCGTCGACACGCTCGACCGGTTTTGAAACCTGACGCAGGACGGGATCGGGGAGGATGATAAGCGGCTTGATCGACATGGCGTCTCACCTAAGACCTCGCAGGAAAAGCGTCAACCGGGACGCCTTCTGGTCGTTCACGTTTTGATCTGTGCCGCCAGACCGAATCATCTATGCTGTCGGCATGAACGATCTGGCCACCATCCTGTCCGAACCTGTCGCCCGCCTCGGCGCCACCACGATCACGCTCGGCCATGCCCTGGGTTTCGGCGCAATGCTGTTCCTCGGCCTGTTCGTGGCGCTCGTCATTGCGCTCTGGCGATCGGCCAAGGCGCGTGCAATGGCGGCCGCCGAAGCCGCCGACCACGCCCGCGACGCCGAGGTGCGGATGGCCGGCATCTTGGCAAGCCAGGCGGAAATGCAGGGCCGTATGGGCGCTATCGCCGAAGTGTTCGGGGCGCGTCAGGCCGAACTGACCCAGTCGATCGGCCAGCGCCTCGACGCCATGACCGGCCGCCTCGGCCAGACCATGACCGAGCAGACGAGATCGACGCATGAGAGCCTCGCCAAGCTGCAGGAGCGGCTGGCGGTCATCGATATCGCGCAAGGCAACATCCAGTCGCTGGCCGGCCAGGTCGTGCAATTGCAGGCGATCCTTTCCAACAAGCAGACGCGCGGCGCCTTCGGCCAGTCGCGTATGGAAGCCATCGTCGCCGACGGATTGCCCCACGGCGCCTATGAATTCCAGGCGACCTTGTCGAATGGCAGCCGGCCCGACTGCCTGGTGAAGATGCCGAACGGCGCACCGTCGCTTGCCATCGATGCAAAGTTTCCACTCGAGGCCTGGAATGCCATCCGTGCCGCCGAAGGCGCCGACCTGCAGAAGTCCGCCGCTCAGGCTTTCCGCCGCGACATCGAGGTGCATGTCCGGGATATTTCCGAAAAATACCTGATCCAGGGCGAGACGCAGGACACTGCCTTCATGTTCGTGCCCTCGGAATCGGTGTTCGCCGAAATCCACGAGAATTTCGAGGCCGTTGTCCAAAAGGCGCATCGATCGCGGATCGTCATCGTCTCGCCATCGCTTTTGATGCTGTCGATCCAGGTCATCCAGGCGATCCTCAAGGATGCCCGTATGCGCGAGCAGGCGCACCTGATCCAGGGCGAGGTCATCCGGCTGATGGAAGACGTCTCTCGGCTCGACGAGCGGGTGCGCAAATTGCAGACGCATTTCGGTCAATCGGCCAAGGATATCGAGGACATCCTCGTCTCGACATCGAAGGTGACCAGGCGCGGACAAAAGATCGAGGCGCTGGAGTTTGGCGTGCAGCCGGCGGAGGACACCGCTGGGTCGAATGGCAGCGGAGCAAAAGCGGAAAGCAGCGCGCGTGTTGCCGATTCGAAAACCGGGCAGCTGAGGCTAAGGGTCGTCGAAGGCGACGATTGAGAGCTACGCCGGAACCGGAGCCGAGGCTTCGCCCGGTCTGGCGCTACTGCTCCTCGATGATGGTTGTGCCTTCGAATTCCGGCAGCCAATGCAGCGCCGAGCGATGCCAGATCTGCTTTCTCGGCACCAGTTGATCGCGCTGCCATGCCGTGCCGACCCTGATGCCGTAAACCTTCGGTCCCGCGCCCGCCGACGTGGCGTAGAGATGCGAGCCGCACTCACCGCAAAATGCCTGAGCGCGCTTGGCACCACTCGAACCGGTCTTGATGTAGATTTTCGGCGCGCCCTTGGTGATCGTGTAATTGTCCTCGGACGCCGGCACGGTGACGCGAAAGGCCGTTCCGGTTAGCTTCTGACAATCGATGCAGTGACAAATGGTGGTCTTTTCCGGATCGACCTCGGCCTCGTAAGTAATGGCGCCGCAATGACACCCGCCGTCGATTTTCATCTTCGTTCCTCCTGGAGCTTTTGCGCGCAATCATAACCGGGACTGCCCGATGGCGCAGCCATTTTCCTCAGGCCGGCTCCCCTCCGGACGCCGCCAAGGCCTTGCTCCGCCGTTCCCAGGTGCCGGTGGTCTGCGGCTTGACGAACAGGCGCGTGACCTCCGGCATCTCCGCCTTCAGCCGTGTCTCGAGGCGTTCGACACAGGTCTCTATCTCGGGCGCCGACAAGTGGTCCTCGAACTCGATGCTCAGAGCGGCGACGATCTCCTGAGGCCCCATATGGAGCGTCAGTACGCCATTTGCCCGCTGCACCGCCGGGTCCTGCTGGACAATGGCCAGCACTTTCATTTGCACCTCGGGCGAGGCCGGCTCGCCGAGCAGCAGGCTCTTGCTTTCGCGGGCCAGGAAGATCGCGGTCGCGCCCAGGATCAGCGCGATGCCGATCGACGCGGCGCCGTCGAGCTTCGGCATGTCCAGCAGTTCCGCCGCCAATATGCCGGCGAAGGCGACAACGAGGCCGAGAAGTGCCGCGCTGTCCTCGAAGAGTACGGTGTAGACACTCGGGTCCTTGCTGAGCTGCACCGCCTCGAGCCAGCCGTGGCTGCCTTTTTGGTGGCGGAACTCGTTCAGCGCCACCAGCCAGGAGGTGCCTTCGAACAGGAAGGAAAGGCCAAGTACAGCGTAGTTCACCTTTGCGTTGGCAATCGGCTCCGGCGCCATGATGTGCGTCACGCCTTCGTAGAACGATATGCCGGCGCCCAGTGCAAAGACGAGGAGCGCGACGATGAAGCTCCAGAAATACAGCTCGCGACCATGGCCTAGCGGATGCGTCCGATCGGCCGGCCGGGCGGCGCGGTGCATGCCGTAAAGCAGCAGGCTGCCATTGCCGGTATCGACGAGCGAGTGGACGCCTTCCGAGAGCATTGCCGAGCTGCCCGTGAACAAGGCAGCGGCGAATTTGGTCAGGGCGATCGCAAGATTGCCGGCGAGCGCCGCATAGATCACTTTTTTCGACCCGCCATGCGCCGCCATGGTGTGCTGCCTTGGTTGATGCACCGAGATTAGCGGAGCACGCCCACGCTCCACAGCTCGAACAACGCCCGAAGTGTCGAGTTGTTCAAAAGGGCAGCGCGAGAGGCTATTCGATGACCTCCTCCGTCCAGACCTTGAAGCCAGCCAGCGCGCCCGGTCCAAAAATGTGGGTGAGTGGGACATCGGCGGCATCGCGTCCGGAGGCAATCAGGATGCGGCCGATGCGCGGCGCGTTGTTGCGCGGGTCGAACGCGTGCCAGCGGCCGCCGAGATAAACCTCCATCCAGGCGGCGAAATCCATGTCCGACCACGGCTTTGGCAGGCCGATATCGCTGATATAACCGGTGCAGTAGCGGGTCGGGATGTTCAGGGCGCGGCAGAAGGCGACTGCGAGGTGGGCAAAGTCGCGGCACACACCACTCTGCTCGCGATAGGCTTCGGCTGCGGTGCGTGTCGGCCGTGCATTGAAATAGTTGAAGACGATATGGTTATGGACGAAGTCGCAGACCGCCTGGACGCGCGGGATGCCGAGCGGGGTATTGCCGAACAGCCGCCAGGCTTCGTTCGCCAGCACGTCGCTCTCGCAATAGCGGCTGGGCAGCAGGAACAGCAGCGTCTCCGACGGCAGATCGCGCACCTCATGCTGCCATGCCGTCAGCTCGCGCGTCTCGAAGGAGCCGGGGTCGCGGATGACCGCGTCCGTGCCGAACGCAAAGCGCCCGGCCGGCGCAACGAGACGGTTGCACCAATTGCCGAAACTGTCGCGATAGCTTTCGATCGGCACCGGCGGGTTCGACGTCAGGAAGTCCGGCCGCTCGAGATCGGATGCGCGCGAATAATGGACGTTGAGCATCGCGATCAGCGGTGTTTCCTGCGGGAAGTCGAAGCTCATCTGGCAACCGATGTGGATCCGCATTGTCGTCCTGACCGGACTGCGCGATCATCAGCCGGCGAAACGCAAGGGCTGATGCTGCAGTGCGAAGAGGACCATCGCACGGACCGCTGCGGTTTACGAGGGAATTAGAAACCGGTTGACAGCCATCGGCCAAGGCGACTGCACGGCAGCGGCCTCTTGCAGTCTAGCGTTTTCTCTTGTTTCACTTCGCCAGACATCAACCGGAGGAACGAATCATGGCTAAAGGTGCGATGAAGGCAGGCAAGGAAGCCCGCAAGCCGAAGAAGGACGCGAAGAAACCCGCTCCGGCGCCGGCCCTGAAGGCACCGCCGGTGAAGGCGATGAAGCTGAAGGACAAGTAGGGCCGCAGCTACCGTTTTGGCTTATTTCGACCGGCCGCAAATGCGGCCGGTATTGTTGTTCATTAAGCGCACGAGCATCCCATATGGATGCGGCGAAGATAGTTTTTGCGCTTTCAAGAGATCGGCCGGGAGCCATCGAAACGGAGCGTTCCGATGTCGTGGATTTTCCTGTTCTTCGCCGGCCTGTTCGAGATCGGCTGGGCGATCGGCCTAAGATACACCGACGGATTCTCGAAGCCGCTGCCAACCGTCCTGACGGTAGCCTCGATGATTGTCAGCCTGACCTTGCTCGGCCTGGCGCTGAAGGCACTGCCGGTCGGCACAGCCTATGCGGTATGGACCGGCATCGGCACCGTCGGCACGGCGCTGTTGGGGATATGGCTGCTCGGGGAGCCGGCGACCGCGATCAGGCTGGCCTGCATCGCGCTCATCGTTTGCGGCATTATGGGACTGAAGCTCGCGGCTTAAGTCGGCCCGACAGACCAAACGCCTTCAGGGCCGCTGCAAGGCGGCCCTGATTCTTGAATTCGGCTGATCAGCGCCGGAAGGCGCTATCGGGCGGAGAAGCCGGGCGGCGTCCTGCCGGTGCGCTGCTTGCGCGCGGCATAGCGTGCGTCACGCTTGGCCTTGCGTTCGGCCTCGTCGGCAAGAAAACGGGCGATGCGCTCGTTCTCTTCAGCTTCCCGGATCTTCGCTTCGGCCTGTGCTGCCTCTTCGGCGGCAATGCGTGCCGCTTCGGCAGCTGCCTCGCGCTCGGCCTTTTCGGCCGCTTCGCGCGCCAGCTTTTCCTGCTTCAGCCTGGCCTTTTCGGCCTCGCGTATCGCGCGGGCCTCGAGGATTGCCTTGCGCTCGGCCTGTCGTGCCAGCACCGCTGGATCATCTGCCGCCGGCTTTGCCTTGAAGCGCTCCAGAAGCGCCTTCTTTGCCTCGTTTGCGGCATTGCGCCGCTCGAAAACGTCTTTTTCCCTGTAGATAGCCAAGTCCACTTCCCTGGAGTCAATTTGCGAGGCTTACATACGCGTGAAAACCGAGAGTTCAAGCGCCAAAACGGTATGCCAGCCATGAAATTCTGATCTGTTGCAAGCGGGAGACGCCATTTCGATCGAATTCGGCTGAAAGCCACCCGCACTGTTCACCATCCAGGCCTCTGGCGGCGCAGCGGACTGATCGCTACCTGTAGCGCCAAGACAAAACGCTAGGATGACACCACTATGGAACTCGGTCTCCACACCTTCGCTGACGTCAGCCCGGAACCGGGTCCCGGTGCGATCGGTGCGCATGAGCGGCTGCGTAACCTGATCGAGGAGATCGAGCTCGCCGATCAGGTCGGGCTGGACGTCTTTGGTCTCGGCGAGCACCACCGTCCCGACTATGCTGCCTCCGCTCCGGTGGTGGCGCTGGCGGCGGCTGCCGAACGAACCAAGCGCATAAGGCTGACCAGCGCGGTCACCGTTTTGTCCTCCGACGATCCGGTGCGCGTCTTTCAGCAGTTTGCCACCCTCGATCTTCTGTCCGGCGGCCGGGCCGAGATCATGGCCGGGCGCGGCTCGTTCATCGAATCCTTTCCGCTGTTCGGCTATAATCTCGACTATGACGAGCTCTTTGCCGAGAAGCTCGACCTGCTGCTCGCCATCCGTGATCATGTCAAGGTGACCTGGTCGGGCAGTCTGCGCGCGCCGATCAACGATCGCGGCGTCTATCCCCGGCCCTTTCAGGACAAATTGCCGATCTGGATCGCGATCGGTGGTACGCCGCAATCGGCGGCGCGGGCTGGCGTACTCGGGTTGCCGCTGGCTCTGGCGATCATCGGCGGCGAACCGGCGCGGTTTGCACCACTGTTCGACATCTACAGGGATGCAGCCAGGCGGGCCGGCAGCGATCCGGCGAGCCTTGCCACCAGCCTCAACGTGCACGGCTTCATCGCCGACCAGGCAGCCGACGATTTCTACAGGCCGCAGGCCGAAGTGATGAACCGCATCGGCCGCGAGCGCGGCTGGCGGCCGACGTCGCGGGCTCATTTCGACCAATCGCGCGGCCCGAACGGCGCCCTGTTCGTCGGCAATCCAGAACAGGTGGCGCACAAGATCATTGCCCAGCACAGGATATTCGGCAACGACCGCTTCCTGCTGCAAATGGCGATCGGCACCATGCCGCACGCCAAGGTCATGAAGGCTATCGAACTCTACGGCACCAAGGTGGCGCCGATCGTGCGCCGGGAAACTGCGAAGGCCGTCGCCGCGGCAGCGCCGGTTGCCTGATTCACCAGCAAAGCCGCGAGGCGGCCTTGCCGGTGACGCCGGCTAACGGAACCTTGAAGCCGCAGAGGCGTTTTCGCCAACGGTCTACACCAATCGCGGTGTGCCGCCGAGGGTCAGAATGAAGGCCGAACCCGCCGCTTCGGGCGCAAGCGCTGCCGAAAGCCCGGATTCGCGCGTCGAGGCGCGGGCGGATGCGCATCTGATGCGTTCGCTGCTCGTCGGCATCTTCATCCTCATGGCGATCTACGCGCTTTACTTCGCCCGCGCCTTCTTCATGCCGGTCATTCTGGCTTTTCTGCTGGCGCTGACGCTGACGCCGATCGTTCGCTTCCTGCGCAGGCATGGCATGCCCGATGTCATTTCGGCGACACTGCTGGTGCTGCTTTCGTTTTGCCTCGTCGCCGTCGCGGGATATCTGCTCAGCGGCCCGGTCATCGACCTCATCAACAACACCTCGACGATCGGCCAGCAGCTTACCGAACGTCTGGCACAACTGCGCCGTCCGTTCGAACGGATCGTGGAGATTTCGCGCCAGATCGAGGGCCTGACACAGACGTCCCAGGAGCCGGGCGTTCAGAGGGTGGCGATGGCGCCATCGGGTATTCTCTCGCAGGCCGCCGGCAATGTGCTGTCGGCCAGCGCCAGCGTCACCATCGTCTTCGTCCTGTCGCTGTTCCTGCTCGCCTCGGGCACGATGTTCTATGAAAAGATCGTCCAGTCCTTCCCCAGTCTAAGCGAAAAGAAGCGGGCGCTGCGCGTAGTCTATGACGTCGAGCGTGAAATCTCGCACTATCTGCTTACTGTCACGGTCATCAATACATGTCTCGGCGTGGTCATCGGGCTCGGCCTGTGGGCACTCGGCGTGCCCAACGCGCAGGTCTGGGGCGCGGCAGCGGCCATGCTCAATTTCCTGCCCTATATCGGGGCGCTGACCACCATCACGCTGGTCACGATCATCGCGCTGATCAGCTTCGACACGATTTCCTATGCGCTGCTGGCGCCGGCCTTCGTCCTCTTATGCGACGTCGTCGAAGGCCAGTTCGTGACGCCGACGGTGGTCGGCCGCCGTCTCGAGATCAACGCCGTGGCGATCCTGATCGCCATCGCCTTCTGGTCGTGGCTATGGGGTTTCGTCGGCGCGCTGATGGCGGTGCCGCTGCTGGTCGTCATCAAGGTATTCTGCGATCATTTCGACGGTCTCAGCCATGTCGGCAATTTCCTCGCGGCGCAGCACACGGCGGTAATCGAGGATGAAGAGATTTCCGAGCCAAAAAGGTAGCGGCTTAAGAGCCCAAAAGCGTCACTGATTGGTGTGCATATCAACGACCTTGCATCGGTTGCACATCCGTCGGGCGCACAGCGCTCTATCAACATTTTGAATTTGCCGCCCCGGCAACGGCTTCCTACATCCGTCCGGTCCACAGGAATCCCCGCCGATGACCGCTCTTTCCGTTCTCGACCTGTCGCCGATCGTCGAAGGCAGCAATGCTTCGCAGTCGCTCGCCAATTCGCTCGATCTCGCCCGTCATGCCGAGCGGCTGGGATATAAGCGCTACTGGCTGGCTGAGCATCACAACATGCCAGGCATCGCCAGCGCCGCCACCTCGGTGGTCATTGCCCATGTGGCCGGAGGTACCCGTACGATACGCGTCGGCGCCGGCGGCGTCATGCTGCCCAATCATTCGCCACTTGTCATCGCCGAGCAATTCGGCACGCTCAACGCTCTGCATCCCGGCCGCATCGATCTCGGCCTCGGCCGGGCGCCCGGCACCGACATGCCCACGGCACGGGCGCTGCGCCGCAACCTCGACGCTGGCGCCGACAATTTCCCGCAGGACGTCGTCGAGCTGATCGGTTACTTCCAGCCAGCCGAAGACGGCCAACGCATCCGCGCGGTGCCCGGCGAAGGCGAAAAGGTGCCGATCTGGATTCTCGGCTCCAGCCTCTACGGCGCGCAGCTTGCCGCCACGCTCGGCCTGCCCTACGCCTTCGCTTCGCATTTTGCGCCGGCCGAGCTCGACCATGCGCTGGAGATCTACCGCTCGCGCTTCCAGCCTTCGGAGCAGCTCGACAAGCCCTATGTGATGCTCGGCCTCAATGTCTTCGCTGCTCCTTCCGATGCCGAGGCGCGGCTGTTGTTCACCTCGCTGCAGCAAGCCTTCGTCAATCTGCGCACCGGCCGGCCCGGCCGATTGCCGCCGCCGGTCGAAGGATATGAGCGCGACCTCGATCCAATGGCCAAGACCATGCTCGGCCAGGCGCTTTCCTGCGCCGTCGTCGGCTCCCCCGAAACGGTCAGGCAAGGCATCGAGGCATTCGTGCGCCGCACCGGCGCCGACGAACTGATGGTCACAGCGGAGATTTTCGACCATGCGGCGCGGGTGCGCTCGTTCGAGATCCTGACCGACGCCCACAAATCGCTGTCGGAAGCTGCCTGAGAGCTGGTTCGCCACTTGGCACTGTTGCGGGCAAAGCCGGCCTTAGGCAGGGAACATCGCGAACAGGTGTGCGAAGACATCGCGAACAGTTCGCGCGCTTTACGCGGAGAGTTTTCGATCCGTCATGCTCGTCTGTTAGACGGAAACGCGGCGTCTACTAAATGACGATCACCTTGGTGCCGATTGTGGAGCGGTTGTAGAGATCGGTGATGTCCTGGTTCATGAGGCGAATGCAGCCCGCCGACACAGCTTTGCCGATGGACCACCATTCAGGGCTACCGTGCAGGCGATCCAGTGTCACCTTTCTCGTTGAAAAGATAGAGCGCCCGCGCCCCGAGCGGGTTCATGAGTCCGCCCTCCATATGAGCCGGTATGATGCGGCCCCGCTTCTGCTCGCGCACGATCATCGCAGACGGCGCGCTCCAATCCGGCCATTCGCGCTTCCTCGCAACGTGAGCAGTGCCATGCCACTCGAAGCCCGCCTTGCCAACGCCGATTCCGTAGCGCAGCGCCTGACCGTCTCCCAACACGTAGTAGAGGAACTTCGCTCCTGTATCGACAATGATGGTGCCAGGCGCCTCTTCAGTCGCATAAGGCACTGTCTGCCGATGGAACTTTTGGTCAACCTTGTAGATCGGAACCGGCGGAACGCGAAAACCGGCGTCGGTGACGCCGCCATAGGCCGAGGGGAAAGTCTTTAATGCGCCGCCGGTGGTGCAGCCGAAGAATGCGACCATCCCAGCAAGTACCAGCCCGATTAGGATCGATTTCACGCACATGACTCAAGCCGGCGCCCGTGTAGGCGATCAGCCGCATCTCGTCATATTCCTAATCCGACATGCTTCGATTGCCAAGATTTTCCTGCTTGTCGGCGGGCTGATTGTTGCCCACTTGGCTCGATCGGCGCCGCGTCCTTCAATTGCTCGGTTTTCGAACGACGAACGCCCGTAGCGGCTGCGAAGGGCCGGGGTCGGCAGGACAGAGGGAGCGCTGTCCGTCCGGCATTACAACGTTTCTGAACAGAGCCCAAGCGCTACGCGCTGACGCTTTGTGCGATCGCGCCAAGTGGCCGGCATGAATTGCGGATCATCAGGCGTCCCTTGAGCGTCAGCTTGCGCGGCGGCGCATCCCTGTTGCCGGCGAGCCGGTCGAGCAGCAGATTGGCCGCCTGTTCGCCAATCGCCTGCACCGGCTGTGCGACCGTGGTCAATTGCGGCCGGAACACATCCGACCACGGAAAATCGTCGAAGCAGGCGACCGAAATATCCTCCGGACAGGACAGGCCGATATCGCGGATGGCCTTCATCGTGCCGATCACCATCGGGTTGTTGGCCGAAAAGATGGCGCTCGGCCGGTCGTGCAGCGAAAGCAGCTGCATGGTGGCGTTGTAGCCATCGACTTCGTGGAAATTGCCGAAGCGGACGAGCTCGGGCTCGGCCGGCAGGCCCGCGGTCTGGAGGGCTTCCCGGTATCCCGCCATGCGGTCATGCATCGGCGAGATATCGAACGAGCCGGAGATGTAGCCGATGCGCCGATGGCCGAGATCGATCAGATAAGTGATGGCGTCGAACACCGCGCGCTGATTGTCGAGAACGACGGCATCGGTGTCGACACCCTGGCAAATACGGTCGAGTAGCACGACCGGCACATTGGCGTCGTCGACAATCCGTTTGAGGATCGCGCCGTCGCCGACACGCGCGACGATCAGCCCGTCGACCATCCGGTCGAGCAGCAGCCTGATCTGGTCGTCCTGCGTGTTCAGGTGCTCGTCGGTGCAGCACAGCATGACGGCGTAGCCGGCCCTGTCGAAAGCCTGCTGGATCACCGAAACCACGTCGGTAAAGAACGGGTTGGTGATGTGTGGGACGGTGAGCCCGATGGTGCGTGTGGTGCCCATCTTGAGGCTGCGGGCGATGGCGTTGCGCTTGTAACCGATGTCGCGGATCGCCTGTTCGATGCGCTGGCTGAGCTCGGGGCTGACGGTCGCGGTGCCGTTGATCAACGCCGATACGGTGGCCACGGAAACACGCGCCGCTTCGGCCACGTGAAGCATGGTCGGTGCAGTGGATTTGCGCTGCTTTTTTCGTCCTGACGCTGTCATTTTCGAAACGTTTCACCACTCCGCGGCAGCAATACGTACGGAATCTTATGGTTTTGCGCAAGAATTGAAATGGAACAGTCTTCGACACCAGATATTGGCTTGACATGATCGAAACGTTTAGATTAGCGTTTGAGGCGTTCGGTGACGACGGAGGGAGGCCGTCCTTGTCATGCAGCACGGCAATTCCATCCCTGCGGAAGGCGTTATGGCGGACGGCTCGGCTATCGTGCTGAGCGCCGAGCACATCTCCAAGTCCTTCGGCGGCATCGCCGCGCTTGTCGATGTCGGCTTCGAACTGCGGCGCGGCGAGGTCCATGCGCTGATGGGCGAGAACGGCGCCGGCAAGTCGACGCTGATGAAGATACTATCCGGCGTCTATACGGACTATAATGGAACGGTCAGTATCGATGGCCATCCGGTGCGCTTTGCCGGCGTCCGCGAAGCCGAGCGCGCCGGCATCGCCATCATCCATCAGGAGCTGAACCTCGTTCCCGAACTCAGCGTCGCGGACAATATCTTTCTCGGCCGCGAGAAGCTGATCGCCGGGCTGATTGTCGACCGCAAGGCGAGCAGCCGCGCTGCCGGCGCGCTCTTGCAAAGGCTCGGCATCGAGCTCGACCCGGATGCGCGCGTCGGTGCCTTGCGCGTCGGCGAACAGCAGCTGGTCGAGATCGCCAAGGCGCTGTCTATGTCGGCGCGCATTCTGATCATGGACGAGCCGACCTCGGCGCTGTCGCCAGCCGAATGCCAGCGGCTGTTCCGCATCATCCGCCAGCTCGCCGATAGCGGCGTGGCGATCGTCTACATTTCGCACCGCATCGACGAGGTCATGCATCTGGCCAGCCGGGTCACCGTGTTTCGCGATGGACGCCACGTCCTGACGCAGACGATGGACAAGCTCGACGAAGACGCCATAATTTCGGCGATGGTCGGGCGAAACCTGCTTGCTTCCTCCCAGGAGCACCGCATCCCCGGTGGCAACACCATCCTTTCCGTAAGCGAGCTGTCGCTATCGAAGCCCAATCGCCATGGCTGGCGCACCGTGCTCGACGGCGTCAGCTTCGATCTTGCCGCAGGAGAAATCCTCGGTATCGGCGGGCTGCTGGGCTCGGGCCGTACCGAAATCCTGGAAACGATCTTCGGGTCCAGCGGAGGACGTGCTGGCGGTGAGATCAGGCTCGATGGCGAGGCAGTAGAAATCCGTTCGCCGCGCGATGCGCGCCGGCTCGGCATCGCCCTGGTCACAGAAGACCGCAAGACGCAAGGCCTGCATCTCGAGGCCTCGATCACCGACAATGTCGCGCTGCCGCTGGTCGGCGCGCTGGCGCGGTTCGGCCTGCGCTCGCTGGCCGGCGAGCAAGGGCTGGCACGGGACGCCGTCAAGGCGCTCGGTATTCGCTGCGAAACCGTCGAGCAGCCGGCCGGCACGCTGTCCGGCGGCAACCAGCAGAAGGTCGTCATCGGCAAATGGCTGGCGACGAGGCCACGGGTGCTGCTGCTCGACGAGCCGACGCGCGGCATCGATGTCGGCGCCAAGCGGGAAATTTACGATCTCATCTTCAAGCTGGCGCGAGACGGGCTGGCGATCGCCGTCATCAGCTCGGAATTGCCGGAGCTGCTGCATCTTTCCGACCGTATCCTGGTCATGGCCGATGGCCGCCAGACGGGAATCCTGTCCCGCGCGCAAGCCAGCGAGGAGGCCATCATGCGGCTTGCAGCGCCGCGACGGACCATGACGAGGCCTGCTGCATGAGCATTTTGCATATCCTGTCCCGGACGAAGCTCTATTGGGGCCTGATCGCAATCTTCCTGATCGGCGTGCTTGGCTCGCCGATCAGCTCCAAGGGCAACAACATCTTCCTGTCCTACGGCAACCTGCTCGATGTGCTGCGCCAGGTGTCGACCACGGGGCTGATTGCCACTGGCATGACGGCGGTAATCATCACTGGCGGTATCGACCTTTCCGTCGGCTCGCTGATGGCGATCTGCACGGTGGTCTGTGCCATGCTGCTGACGGTCCCCGGCGTGACGCCGGCGGTGGTGCTGGGGGTGCCGACAGTTGCCGTGGCAGCCCTTTGCCTCGGCATTCTCGTCACTCGTTTCATCCTGCTGAACATCGAAAAATCCCGCGCCGGCGCGCAGGCCACGCACGACATCAGGTTGGATAGCGTTCGTGGGCTGGTTACCCCCGGCATTGTCGGGGTGATCCTGTGCAGTCTGGTGCTGTGGTTCCTGCTGCCCCAGGTAGGTTCAAAATTCGGCGTGCTCGGCGTGTTGCTGGTGGCGCCTTGCGTTGGCCTGCTGTTCGGCGCGCTCAACGGCTTCATCATCGTCGCCGGGCGGCTGCAGCCCTTCATCGTGACGCTGGCGATGATGGTCACTGCGCTCGGCATCGCCCGGCTGACCGCCGGCCAAAACAATGCGGTGCTGCCGGTCTATACCGGTTCGAACGCCACGGCCGATTTCGAAATGCTGCGCTCGCTGGTGTTCGGCGTGATTCCGATGCCGGGCCTGTTCTTCCTCGGCGCGATCCTGATCTACGGCGCCGTGCTGCGCTTCACGCCGTTTGGCCGCTATGTCTATGCCATCGGCGGCAATGAGGAAGCGGCCCGGCTGTCCGGCATCGCCGCCGGCCGCGTCAAGATCGCCACCTACGCGGTTTCGGGGCTGCTGGCCGGCATCGCGGCGGTGCTCTATGTCGCGCAATACCGGCAAGGCAAGCCGGACGCCGGCGCCGGGCTGGAGCTCGACGCGATCGCCGCCGTGGTCATCGGCGGCACCAGCCTGATGGGCGGACGCGGCAGCCTCACCGGGACGTTCTGCGGCGTGCTGATCTTCGGGCTGCTCTCTAACATCCTGCAGCTGCACAACATCAATTCGAACCTTCAGCTGGTGCTGAAGGGGATGATCATCGTCGGTACCGTGCTCGTACAGGAGCGCAATGCCGGCGATCTTCTCTTCTATCTGCGATCGCCCGGTGGGCAAGCGCACAAGGAAACGGCCGCGGCAAAGCGGCCGTCGCAAGAGACCGCGTCTCTGAATATTGGAGGAAACAAGAAATGAAACGACGTGAATTGTTGAAGCTTGCCGCGCTGACAGCGGCACTCCTGACCACGACCGCGATGCTTGCCAGCGGTGCCCACGCGCAGGACAAGAAATGGAAAATCGGCTTCTCGCAGGTTACGACCATCGAACCCTGGCGTGCCCAGTTCAACAAGGACATCCTGGCCGAAGCGGCCAAGCATCCGGAAGTCGAGCTGATCGTAACCGACGGCGAGGACAAGACCGAGAAGCAGGTCGCCGATGTCGAAAACCTGATCCGTCAGGAGGTCGATGCGCTCTTGGTGTCGCCGAAAGAGTCCGCCGGCCTGACCGGTGTCGTGCAGCAGGCGATCGATGCCAAGATCCCGGTCTTCGTGCTCGACCGCAACGTCGAAACCAACGACTACACGCAGTTCGTCGGCGGCGACAACAAGCTGATCGGCCGGGCTGCCGGTGAATATGCCGTCGAGCTGCTTGGCGGCAAGGGCAAGGCCGCCGGCAACGTCGTCGAAATCTGGGGCGGCATGGGCACCCAGCCGGCGCATGACCGCCATGACGGCTTCCATGAATTCACCGACAAGGAGCCGGGTATCAAGAACCTGCTCGACCAGCAGTCGGGCGACTGGAAGCAGGACCAGGCCTACAACATCATGGCCACGGCGCTGCGCAACAACGAAAAGATCGATCTCGTCTACGGCCACAATGATCCAATGGCCTATGGCGCCTATCTTGCCGCCAAGGACGCCGGACGTGAGAAGGACATCAAGTTCATCGGCATCGACGGCCTGCCCAATGAAGGCGTGCAACTCGTCGCCAATGGCGAGCTGACGGCGACGTTCACTTATGTGACGCCGGGCGCCGAAGGGCTGCGGCAGGCGATCAAGTTCCTGAACGGCGAGAAGGTGGAAAAGACCATCATCCTGCCGACGCAGAAGATCACCAAGGAAAATGCTGCCCAGATCCTGAAGGACAACGGCCTCTGAAGCCTATTGCCGGAGAAGGCGGCTCCGGTGTTCAGGATTCGGCCACGGCTCTCCTGCTCTTTGGGTGGGAAAGCTGTGCCGAACCCTACTCAGTCGTCAAAACCCGATAACGGAAGCTTCATCACCTTGAATTAACCATCAACGTGAAGGAGGATCTTCCTATGGCTGAGACCTCAATCGAATGGACCGACGCGACGTGGAACCCGGTGGCCGGCTGCACGATCCTAACCGTCGGCTGCACGAACTGCTACGCGATGCGCATGGCGGCACGGCTAGAAGCCATGGGCGTGAACAAATATCAGGGCCTGACGCGCAAGACGGGCGGCCGAGCGAAGTGGACCGGCAAAGTAATGACCGATCCGAAATCACTGTCGATCCCTGTAACTTGGTCGAAACCACGCCGCGTTTTCGTGAACTCGATGTCTGATCTCTTTCATGTCGACGTGCCGGCAGATTTCATTCGACAGGTATGGGCTGTGATGGAAGAGACGCCGCGGCATACGTATCAGATTCTGACGAAGCGCCCGGAAGTTATGGCCAAGGTTCTGACTCGTGGCGACTTTCCCGTTCTGCCGAATGTCTGGCTCGGGACCAGTGTTGAAGATCATCGAGTGCTGGGTCGGCTGGATGACCTTCGCCGTGCACCAGCAGCAATCCGGTTCGTTTCTCTAGAGCCGTTGATCGGGTCTGTAGCCGGTGCCAATCTCACCGATATTCATTGGGCGATCGTTGGCGGTGAAAGCGGGCCAGGGGCACGATATATGAATCCTCACTGGGTCGACGAGATCCAAACGATGTGCCGACGCGCGGGCACGGCATTCTTCTTCAAGCAGTGGGGAGGCAATAACAAGAAAGCCGCCGGCCGCACGCTCAATGGTCGTATCTACGATGAAATGCCGGCAGCTACCGCCTAGAAAAGGTTGCCTTGTCTCTGCTTGTTAGCCGCGACCTTCCAAAACGCCAGAGCGAGTTCATGCTTGGCGACTAGCAGGAGCCAATAAAGCGGCTGGTTGCCGGGCCCGGTTATTAGCTTGGGTTCCGGGGAGGGCCACACGCCAAGTCGCCCAACAAGCTCGGACCAATAGCGCAAAATTGCCTGGCGTGTTGCCTTGGCGTTTCCCGCTTTGATGGCGCTACGCCAGCCAGGAATGAAGGCATCGAAAACCGCCGAGTCGCCCGACGAGTATTTGTCGAGGTTTCGCTGCAGGTCCATCTGACTGACATGTACGAGTATGTCGACGTATCGGAGGTCTGACAGCGTCCTAATCATCTCGAAATTGAGAGTCTCCAGGTTGTAAGGATCCAGGTATGCGAAGTTCAGGCTATGAGGATTCACAAGGCTGACGATCGTCTTGATGGTGGCAACAGCATTACCCGTGATAGCCACGACCGGAGCGTTCAGCGCGCGTAGCCGTTTCTCGCAAGCCGGGACTGTCGGGAATTCTGTGCGCGAGGCCATGATGATGGAAAGGAGAGAATCATCGCATGGCTATTGAGAAGGAACTTCTGGA
>NZ_JAMYMF010000016.1:0-138805 GCF_040318415.1 Mesorhizobium sp. M1163
ACCTTTATTCCATTTTTTGGGTGGGGGCGTTTTTTTTTTTTTTTTTTTTATCTTGTTTCACCTCCGTGTTTTGGTTCGTGGGTTTGGGGGGGGGTGTGGGGGGGGGGGGGGGCCCCCCCCCCCCCCCCCCACGCCAAACAATGTTTTGGAAACGCAAAACAAAGGACGCCGGCTGCGTCCTGCAAAGTGCAACGCAAGCCGCGAGATCGTACGGAATCGTACAAGCTCTTTCGCTTTGCCGCAGTCTTGCTATCGTTGGCTGGGAGAGATGGGTGGAGGCTTCCGTGGGGCAGATCAGGTCGCCGCTAGGAATCGGTATTGATACCGACGCTGCCGTTCATACCGTCATGGCCGACTACCATTCCGGCGACATTCTCTCGACCACCGTCGTCATAGCCGATTTGCGCAGACGCTTTCCCTGGTTCCGGCAAACCGACGAAGAACTGGTTGGCTCCATCATTCGGGCGCTGGACGGGCGGGAGATCGCCGTCAGCTTCGACCATCGCAGCCGATAGGCGGCTGATTTATGGCAAACTGACGAGGCTGCGGAGCGCACGCTCCGCAGCCTCGTCAGGCTATGATCACAGGGCGTTTACTTGCCGCAGTGGTTATCGTTCACCGTCGGCGCCATCGTTCCCGGAGCCTTGCCGGTCGCATCGGGCAGAGCCCCCTGCGGGCCCGGCGGGCAATTCCGGTCGGCATTCGAATTCGTCGTTGAGAAATCGCGAATGCTGTTGGTGATGGTCGAATCCGTGCCGGTGTCAGGGCCGCCATTATCCGGGACTACGACCGTCCGCCCGCTGCCGTCGGCAGCGGTTCCTGAGGGGGCGCCGACGTTCTGGGCCATCGCTGACGTGGCCAGACCGATCGTAAGCGCCGAAGCTGCGAGAATTTTCGTGAGCATGATGCTTCTCCTTTTTACGAGGGTCGTCGCGTTGCGACTACGAAAACAACCGTTCGGGCGGGCGAAGGTTCCGACAAATTTCCTATGAATTCAGCATGTTCTCAGGTGTTCAAGGTGGCCGGCGCGCCATTGCACAGCCCGGCGTTTTCCTCGCTGCATGAGCGTGCGCCTTGCTGTCCCGCCGGAACAGGAATGCTCCTTGCGAGTTCATACCTTTGTACAATGCGAACGCGCTGATGCGAAATGGCGGCAGCGCAAACAAGGAGAGCAGACATCATGGGCCTTGGAACCATTCTCATCATCATCTTGGTCCTTGCCTTGCTTGGCGGCTTCAGCGGCTTGGGCGGCGGACCGTTCTACGGCACCGGCTATTACGGTGGCGGTGGCCTCGGCCTGGTGCTGCTCATCGTCATCATCTTGGTCGTGCTTGGGCGCATTTAGCGTCACGCTCACGACAAAACGCCTGCCGCCGGGTAATAAGCGGCGGGCGTTTTGTCGTGAACAGACGAAAAGTCTCTGGGACCCTGGCTAAAAAGGCCGACCCGGCGCCGAACCCTTCGACACCGAGGACCCCGCCATAGCAGCAGCATTAGTGTTGGCGATCGGCGGCCAGTGCTTCTTTTAGATCGGCGCTTAGCGCGCCCTCGTTGAACAGCGACATGATACGGGCGGCCAACCGCTCGCGGACCGGACTGTCGTCCGCAACACCCAACTCGCGGCAGCAGTCGTCGAGCGCTTTTCTCAGCACGCTCAGTTCGGCTGGAGTTGCTGCACCATGCATCGACATGCCATCCTCCCTGAAAAGGGCGAAAGCGCGAAGCGTCTTTCAAGCATCCACTCGCCATGTCTGTGTGGACGACTCAAATTCAATTAGCGCCGCTCGCCTCCAAACTCAATGTACGGAAATTACCGAGCGGACAGATGGGGAACAACTGCCTTTCACCTGCATTATTGTAGTGATCCAAGCCACCCTCATTTGGATCACTGGGCGTAGCCCACGACGCCCGAATGGAGCCCGTTGCATCCCTCGCGACGGGCTCTTTCGCGCCCGACATTTTTGATTTGTCGATTTCGTACCAAAGCACCTTTGGTACGTTTTCAACTCTAACTTTCAGTGGGATGTTTTCGTAGGCAAGCGGCAGGAGAAACTGCCGTGCATCGATTGATTTATTTATTTAGTAGGCTCCATACCTTTCAGCGCTTATATAAGCCGTATCGTCCGCAGGTTATACCGGGCGCGGACGGCTGGGAGATCAAAACGCTCTTGCCCTGTTTTGGGCCTGGCTATGTCTGATCCAGCAATTTCCAATCAAAATCTATTCAAAAACAAGCTGTTGCGCCGGATGAGCGCCGGCGATTTTGCATTCCTCGAGCCGCACATCGAGCGCTGTTCGCTGGAGTTGCGGCAATCGCTCGAAGTATCCGGATCACCGATCGAGGCCATCTATTTCGTCGAGGACGGCATTGGTTCAGTGGTTGCGAAAATGCCGAATGGCAGCGATGCGGAAGTTGGCCTCATTGGCTTGGAAGGTATGACCGGCTCGGCCCTGGTGATGGGCGACGATCGCATGGTCCATGATTGCTATGTGCAACTGGCGGGAGAAGCCGCCAGGATAGATGCCGAGCCATTCAAGGCAGCGCTGACGCAAAGCCCGACACTGCGGTTGTTTTTGTTGCGCTACGTGCAGTGTCTGCATGTCCAGACCGGCTACACCGCGCTGGTCAACGCGCGATCGAAGCTTGAAGACCGGCTGGCGCGCTGGCTGCTCATGTGTGACGATCGGGTGGCCGGCGACCGGCTGACGATCACCCACGAATTCCTGTCGATCATGCTCGGCGTAAGACGTCCGGGCGTCACGGTCGCGCTCCAGCTGCTTGAGGGCCGAGGGCTCATCCGGTCCCGCCGCGGCGAAATCATTATCCGCGACCGCGATGGTCTCGTTTCGCTAGCGGATGGCGGCTACGGCCTGGCCGAGGCCGAATATATCCGCCTGGTCGGACATACCGGCGAGCGCTGAGTGCTTTTCTCGCCTGTTGCTACCGCAGGTCGAGGCCCCTTGCGATACGACACAAGTGCCGTCGGAAAAATTTTCAAAGCTCCTGAACCGTCAGGGAACTTGTTTCCCATCGGAGGGTTATCGGACGCCTCTACTTTGCGAGGCTGCCACCAACTCCCGGGAGACGACCATGCCGACTACGAAAAAGGCCGCGAAGGCGGCAAGCAAGGGCCTTGAGGACCTGTTCCTCGACGGGCTCAAAGACCTCTACTACGCCGAGAAGAAGATACTGAAAGCGTTGCCCAAAATGGCCAAGGGCGCGGAGTCGGAAGAAGTGACTGCCGCCTTCGAGAAACACCGCATGGAAACCGAAGGACATGTCGATCGCCTGGAGGAGGTGTTCGAGAAATTCGGCAAGCCGGCCCGCGGCAAGACCTGTCCAGCGATTGACGGCATCATCGAAGAGGGCTCGGAAGTGCTCGAGGAGTATAACGGTGCTCCTGCGCTCGACGCCGGGCTTGTCGGCGCGGCGCAGGCCGTCGAGCATTACGAGATCGCTCGTTACGGCACTTTGATCGCATGGGCGGAAGAACTCGGCAAGAGCGACGTTGTCGAACTGCTCAGGGCAACACTCAAGGAAGAGGTCGCGACCGACGAAGCGCTTTCCAAGCTCGGCGAAAGCGGTGTCAACGAACGCGCAATGCAAGAAGCCGCTTGATTTTCAGACTGCATCCCGAGCCTCGGCAATGGATTGCCGAGGCTCGGCTAGTGCGGCGAACCAGTGAATTCTGCATCGGTTCCGT
Source organism: Mesorhizobium sp. M1163 (assembly GCF_040318415.1). Lineage (NCBI taxonomy): Bacteria > Pseudomonadati > Pseudomonadota > Alphaproteobacteria > Hyphomicrobiales > Phyllobacteriaceae > Mesorhizobium > Mesorhizobium sp. M1163. The sequence goes on from NZ_JAMYMF010000016.1 coordinate 3,705, forward strand.
CGTAGGCGGCAGAACGGAACACCAAGAGCGCCTTGAAGCGTTGCCTCCGGCGGGACTTACTCCATCTGCTCGAACGTGCATTGCCGGGGCTCCTTATCCGGCCGCCAGCGCAACAGCTTGGTTCCGTGCCGGAACCGGTCGCCTGTCACATGGTCGAAACGAACCTCGACCACCAGTTCAGGCTTTATCGGTTCCCATTGTCCGCTGCGCTCCGTGCTCCAGCGGCTTGGTCCGCCTGGCGCCTTGCCGGTGAAACCCGGTTTAGCCCGCAGTTTTTCCAGCTGTCTGGTTAGCGCCGCCCTGTCGTCCTTGCCGATGGTCGAGGTGAATCCGACATGGTCCAGCCTGCCTTCGTTATTGTAGAGGCCAAGCAGCAGGGATCCGACTTCGTTGCTGCCGGCGAGATAGCGAAAGCCGCCGACCACACAATCCGCAGTGCGCAGCCGCTTGACCTTGACCATGGCGCGCTCGCCGGGCTGGTATGGCTCGGCGATCAGTTTTGCAACAACACCGTCGGTCGAGCCATGGCCGGCGCCTTGCAGCCAGCGCTCGGCGGCAGCGGCATCGTGCGTGCATTTGGACAGGCACAGTTCGGGCCGTCCCGCCGACGCGACAAAGGCCTCGATCGCTCGTCTCCTGTTGGTGAGGGGTTGTTCGATGATGACCTTGCCGCCGGGTTCGGCCAGCATATCGAACAGGACCAGCATGGCAGGCGTCTCCAGGCTCAACTTGCGGATCCTGCTTTCGGCTGGATGAAGGCGCATTTGCAGGGCCTCGAACGAGGACGATCCGTCGACCTCGATGACGATCTCGCCGTCGGCAACAAACCGTCGCGACCTCACATCGCGCAGCACCGCGATCAGTTCGGGAAAATAGCGGCCAAGCGGCTTGCCCGATTTTGCACGCAGATCGACGGCATCGTCACCCTTGAACACGAGGCACCGAAACCCGTCCCATTTCGGTTCGTACTGCCAAAGCCCGTCGCCGCCAGGAATTGCGTCGGCGGCTTTGGCTTCCATCGGACGAAGGTCGAGCGGCAACGGAAATGCGGTCATGGCTGGTCCGCGCCGCCGCCGAGGCATTCGCTACCGCCGTCGGCCATTCCCCTGGGCCCTGCTTTGCCGCCTCGCCACTTTGCGGCCGGTCTGGTCGGGCGAAGGCGCCAGCGGATCGACTTCGTCGGACCCGCCGATCTCCTTGGTAATGCGATAGGCCAGATAAGCGACGGCTCCTGCAACCAGCAAGCGGACCATGATTGAAAATCCTTCGTTGGCGTGAACCCACCAACCCCGAGCCGAAGGTTTTGTTCCGCCGCTGCCCATAGCCGAGGTGAATCGTCGGCTGCGCAACCAAAACCTAAGCGCATCGTTTGTTGCTTATCGACGAAAAGAGTCTGCGATGAAGACGCTGTTACCCTTGTTCGCTTTGACCCTGGCGCCAATCCAGGCCAGCAGCGCTTGGCCTGACGGGTGACCGCGATGCTCCTCGTTGTTCCGGTTTGGCAAGACATCGCGGCACGGCTGCTTCTGACCGCGCTCGCAGGCCTTTTGATAGGCCTCAACAGGGAGGCGCGCGGGCACGCGGCGGGGCTACGCACCACCGTGCTGGTGGGATTGGCCGCCGCCATCACAATGATCCAGGCCAGTATTCTGCTGGAGACCGTTGGCAAGCACCCGGATTCGTTTGCATCGATGGACGTCCTGCGCTTTCCGCTGGGCGTGTTGACCGGCGTCGGCTTTATCGGCGGTGGCGCCATTCTTCGCCGCGGCAATCTTGTCAGCGGGGTCACCACAGCGGCCACGTTGTGGGTGATGACGGCGATCGGATTGGCTTTCGGTGGCGGCCAATACGGCTTGGGCGCGGCCGGCACGGCGCTGACGCTGGCCACTTTGCTGGTCCTGAAATGGGTGGACCTTCGAATGTCGCGCGAACACCATGCCCAGTTGGCACTGACGTGGAAGGCCGCGGCTCGACAGGAGCTCGATGCGCTCATCGGGCCGCTTGGCTACCAGGCACGCCTCGTCGCAATAGAGAGGCGCCCAGATCTCAAGGACCCTGTGTTCTCGTTCGAGATCAGTTGGAGGCGGCCCGACACTGGCGCACCGCCAATGGATCTGCTGGCATCGGTGGGCGAGCATTGCGAGATCCAGAAGTTTGATCTCCTCAGCGAGCCTGCCCGGTAGAGCGGTTCATCGTTTCACGGAAACGCCGAACCGCTCTATCGCTTTGTTTCTGCGCAATTCCGGACGGAAAACCGTTTCACACTTTTCCTGGAAGTGCTCTAGCGGCTCGCAACGATCGCGGCCTGAATCAGGCCATCGCTTCTTCGCGGCACTTTCGATACCTATCTGTCGAGGCAGGACTCAAGGAGCAAGCAAAAGAGCGTGGCACAGCGATCGGGAAGTGCTGACCTTCCACTTCACGGCGGGCGCGTGCCGAAATGGCTCGGCGACCGCATGACGCGGCTTGGCGCGGTCATGTGCGAGGCGATCATCCACCATTACGGCCGCGATGAATTGCTGCGCCGGCTGGCGCATCCGTTCTGGTTCCAGTCTTTTGGCGCCGCGATGGGGATGGACTGGCACTCCTCCGGCATCACCACCAGCGTCGTCGGTGCCTTGAAGCGCGGCCTGTCGCCGCTTTCCAGCGAGCTCGGCATTCACGTTTGCGGCGGCCGCGGCGCGCATTCGCGCAAGACCCCGCACGAGCTTGCCCTGATCGGCGAGCGTGTCGGCCTCGACGGGCAGGGCCTGGCGACTGCCAGCCGGCTTGTCGCCAAGGTGGACAGCGCCGCGGTCCAGGACGGTTTCGATCTCTATCTGCACGGCTTCATCGTCACCGATGACGGCAAGTGGGTGGTGGTGCAGCAAGGCATGAACGGCGACAGCAAGGTGGCGCGCCGCTATCACTGGCTGTCGGAGGGCCTGAAGAGCTTTGTCGACCAGCCGCATGCCGCCATCGAAGGCGCCAACCAGGGCGAGATCGTCAACCTGACCGACCGCCGCGCCGAAGCGTCGCGCCAGGGACAAGTGGACCTTCTGCACGATCTTGGACCGGATCGCATCGTAAGGGAGCTTGCCGCTTTGGAGCGGGGTTCGGCGCCAGTGCCGGAGCCGGCACAGAAGCTGCTGCCGCATCTGGTGATGCCGGCGCACCACGATGTACGCGAAAGCGATGTCGTCATGCGCCGCCTGCACGGCAACATCGCGGCGGCGGCCGAGCGCGGCCCGACGGATTTCGCCGGCCTTCTCCTGGTGCCCAACGTCGGCGCGCGCACGGTGCGGGCGCTGGCGCTGGTCGCCGAAGTCGTGCATGGCGCGCCATGCCGTTTTTCCGATCCAGGACGTTTCTCGCTGGCGCATGGCGGCAAGGACAGGCATCCGTTCCCTGTGCCGCTGAAGGTCTATGACGAGACGATCGGCGTGCTGAAGTCGGCTGTCCAGAAGGCCAGGCTCGGCCGTGAGGAAGAGATCGGCGCCTTGCGGCGGCTGGACGACCAGTCGCGGCAAGTCGAGCGCTATGCCACCGGGCCGAGTCTGAAGGAAATCGTCGCCGGGGAGTTCGAGCAGTCGCATCTGCTCGGCGGCCGCAGCGTCTTCGGTTGGGAAGTCGCCCCCGAAACGACCGCAGTTAAATCAACGAAGTGATCGGCTCGGATCAAGCCTCCAGGTCGATCAACGCGACACCGAGTTCGGGACGGTGCCTGCGGCGCAGATGACCAGGCGTTTCCACCAGCGTGACCTCGAGCGTCGGGCGAACGATGGCGTCCAGCAGATGGCCGCCCCTTGTGCTGCCGTCGCTCAATCCGAGCACGGCATGGACGTGCAGGCTGGGCTTGCCGTCGTCGCCGATGGCAACATCGCCAATCGCGCTCAGCACCTCGCACTGTTCCCGGATGGGAATTTTCCGGTAGGTCCTTTCCCTAGGGTCGAACCAGCCGACAGTTGCCCTTTCGAAAGCGCCGAGCGCGGTCAGCGACGCGCTGCCAACGCCGTGGTCGGCCGCAAACGAGGTCAGCTGCGCAAACGCCTCTTCGCCGGGATCAAGCACAACGACGAACGTTCTTTGGCCGGCGCTTTCGGCAACAATCTGTGACTTCATGATCTCGCTCCAGACGCCATTTCGGTTCTGTCCGATCGGGGTTGAACGGCAAGCCGGCTCGAGAGTTCCCCGGCACGGTTCGGATGAACATAGGATCACAGCCACGTGAGGCGGAGGAACCTTGCCTTGCGTGACTGGTTCGGCCGGCTTGAGACCCAGCCAGCCGGGAGCCAGCCATGTCCGAAACCCCTCTTGCCAGCCTGAGCCGACGCAGTTTCATGACCGGATCCGTTTCGGCGGCTGCGGCAGGGCCGCTCATGGCCACGTCGGCAAAAGCCGCCGCCCCGCAACCTGCCGCTTCGGCCGAGCCGCGCGATCTGTCGGCGATTTCACTGCGCATCAACAAGCAGCCCTACAATCTCGCCCTCGACAATCGCACCAGCCTGCTCGACGCGCTGCGCGACCATGTCGGCCTGACGGGTACCAAGAAAGGCTGCGACCATGGCCAGTGCGGGGCCTGCACCGTTCTTGTCGACGGCAAGCGGGTGCTGTCGTGCCTGAGCTTCGCCGTGATGAACAAGGGCCATGAGATCACCACGGTGGAAGGGCTCGCTTCCGCCGACGGCAATCTGCATCCGATGCAGCAGGCCTTCATCGACAATGACGCCTTCCAATGCGGGTACTGCACGCCCGGCCAGATCATGTCCGCCATCGGTTGCATCAACGAAGGCCATGCCGGCTCCGAGGACGATATCCGCGAGTATATGAGCGGTAATCTCTGCCGCTGCGCTGCCTACCCCAACATAGTCGCGGCCATCGTGCAGGCCCGGGACGAAACAAGGAAAGCCTGAGATGCGCCCCTTCGTTTACGAGAGACCGGCCAGCGTGTCCGCGGCGGCCGCCATTGCTTCCCGTTTTGCCGCAGAGGGTGTTCCGCCGACCGAGGCCGCCGCGCAATTCATCGCCGGCGGCACCAATCTGGCCGACTACATGAAGCTTGGCGTGGCCCGGCCGGAACGGCTGGTCGATCTCAATGGTCTCGGTGACAGGGCCCTGCGGCAGATCGAGGTCGGCGACGACAGCATCCGCTTCGGCGCGCTGGTCCGCATGGGCGAGGCTGCTGACACAGGCGAGATCAAGCGCCTTTGCCCGATGCTTGCCGAAAGCCTGAAGTTCGCCGCCAGCGGCCAGATCCGCAACATGGCGAGCCTGGCCGGCAATGTGTTGCAGCGGACGCGGTGCGAGTATTTTCGCGAGACCTCCTGGCCATGCAACAAGCGCGAGCCGGGCTCCGGCTGCGCGGCCATGGAAGGCTTCAACCGGCAACATGCGGTCCTTGGCACCAGCAACGCCTGCATCGCCACCTACCACGGCGATTTCGCCCAAGCGCTGATCGCGCTCGGCGCGACGGTCGAGGTGGAGGCAAGGCGCGGTATGCGCAAGATAGCGTTTTCGAGGCTACATCGCCTGCCGGGAGATACGCCCAACGTTGAGACCGAACTGGCCTCCGACGAGGTGATCACGGCCATCGAGGTGCCGCTTGGCGCCTGGAGCCGCCGCTCACGCTACCTGAAGATCCGCGACCGCGAGTCCTATGCGTTCGCGCTGGCCTCGGCGGCCGTGGCTCTGGATATGGACGGCGACACCGTCAGCCAGGCGCGCATTGCGCTTGGCGGCGTGGCAACCGTGCCATGGCGGGCCAAGGCGGCCGAGGAAGCACTGAGCGGCAAGGCACTCGACGATGAGGCGGCCGAAGCTGCCGCCGAAGCCGCGTTCGCCGAGGCGAAACCGCGCGAACACAATGCGTTCAAGATACCGCTCGGCAAGCGCACGCTTGTGCGGGCACTGCTCGAAACGCGCGACATGAAGGTCTGACCCATGAACCAAGCTGCTCCCGCGCCGAAAGAGAACATGGGAAATCCCGTTCCGCGCATCGATGCCCGCCTGAAGGTCACCGGACAGGCCGGCTATTCGGCTGATCTTCCAACCGCCAATATGGCCTATGGCGCACTTGCTACCAGCAGCATCGCCAAGGGCAGCATCACCGCCGTCCGGCTCGAAAGGGCGCGTAAGGTGCCCGGCGTTCTCGATATCGTCAGCGTCGGCGACATGGACGGCATCGACAAGCCGAAATTCGGCAACACCGGTGCAAGTTCGATCGCGCCGCTGCATGACAAGGCCATTTTCCACGACGGCCAGATCATCGCGCTGGTGGTGGCTGAAACATTCGAGGCGGCCGAGGAAGCCGCGGCGCTGATCCGCGCCGACTACGCCGAAGAGACGCCCAGCGCCGGCTTCGATTCCAGGGGAACGGAGATGGAGCCGGCCGCCGGCAAGAGTCCGTTGTTCAAGGAGGACGTCAAAGCCGGCGACTTCGATGCTGCCTATGCCGCAGCCGCAGTGAAGATCGACGAGAAATATTCGACGCCGACCCAGCACCACAACCCGATCGAGCTGTTCTCGACGACGGCGGTCTGGCAGGGCGATCAGCTCACGGTCTATGAACCGAGCCAGAACGTCACCGGCTGGAAGGCCGAGCTCGCCCGGCAGTTGAAGATCGATCCGGCCAATGTGCGGATCGTCAGTCCCTATGTCGGCGGCGCCTTCGGCTCCAAGGGGCCGATGACGGCCCGCACGGCGATCGTTGCCGTTGCGGCCCGCCGCGTCGGCCGGCCGGTGCGCTGCGTCGTCAGCCGCATTCAGGCGTACGGCACGCAGACCTACAGGGCGGAGACCCGGCACCGCATCCGCATCGGCGCAAACCAGGACGGCCGCATCACCGCCTTTGCACACGAAGGCTGGGAAGTCACGTCGCGGCCCGATCCCTATGTCGTCGGTGGCACTTCGGCCACCGGACGCATGTACGATTACGGCTCGGTGCTGACCCACGTCTCGCTGGTGCATGCCGACCGCAATACGCCTGGCTACATGCGTTCGCCGCCGGAGACGCCCTATGTCTATGCGCTGGAAAATGCCATGGACGAGATGGCGATGGCGCTCGGCATGGACCCGGTCGAGTTCCGCCGCGTCAACGAGCCGCAGAAGGAGCCGATCGGCGGCAAGCCCTTCTCCAGCCGCTCGCTCGTGAAATGCTACGACCAGGCCGCCGAGGCCTTCGGCTGGTCCAAGCGCGAGGCCGCGGTTGGCTCGATGCGTGACGGCGACTGGCTGGTCGGCATGGGCTGCGCCACCGCAATCTATCCGACGGCGGCTGCGCCATGCGCCGCCCGCGTCTGCCTGACCACTGACGGCGAGGTTCGCGTCCAATGCGGCTCGCATGAGATCGGCACCGGCGTGCGCACGGTGGCAGCGCAGATGGCAGCCGAACGGCTCGGGATAGAAATGGACAAGGTCAGCGTCGAAATGGGCGACAGCGCCTTGCCGCCGGCACCGGTGTCCGGCGGGTCGATTTCGACGGCAAGCGTGTGCTCGGCGGTGCTGAAGGCCTGCGATGCCGTCCGCGCAAAGCTCTTCGCCGCGGCCGTCGCCGAAGCCGGGCCGCTGGCCGGGTCCGGCAACGCCAAGCTTGAAATGAGCCAAGAGAAAATCGTCGCGGACAACGGCAAATCGGCCAAGCTGTCGGATGTTTTCAAGACGATGCAGATCGGTGCGATCGAGGAATATGCCGAATTCGCGCCAAAGGGATCGTCACCGGAGGCGCTGAAGAAGCTCTATGCCGGGCAATCGGAGTTCCACGGCGGCGACCAGGACAAGGATTCGGTGAAATACGCCTTTGGCGCGGAATTCGTCGAGGTGCGCATCAACAGCCATACGCGCGAGATCCGCGTCCCGCGCATCGTCGGCGCCTTTGCCGCGGGGCGCATCATGAACACCCGCACCGCGCGCAGCCAGCTGATGGGCGGTATGATCTGGGGCATCGGCCAAGCCTTGCACGAGGCGACGGAAATCGACAAGCGTTATGCGCGCTACGTCAATCGCGACCTGCAGGACTATCTCGTGCCGGTCAACGCCGACGTGAAGCAGATGGAAGTGATACTGGTTCCGGAGATCGACCACGAGGTGAACCCGGCCGGCGTCAAGGGTTTGGGCGAACTCGGCAATGTCGGGACCGCGGCGGCGGTCGCGAGCGCGGTCTACCACGCCACCGGCAAGCGCATTCGCGACCTGCCGATCAGGATCGATCACCTGATCGTCTGACCTCTCCAACTCAGCCGGCTTCGGACCGGCTAGGCGCAGTTTGCATCTATTCCTTCGGCGCGGTGGCGGGCGCGGTATAGCGGCGGCGCACTGCGTCCAGGACGTGGTTGCGGCTCTCCTGCGCCGAAAGTGTGTCGTCTTTCTCCGCTTCGGCGGTTTCGCGCGCCAGCTCCTTATCCCTGATCTGGTGGCGAAACCATTTGGAATAGTCGCCGGCGCGCAAATGATGTTCCCAAGTCTTGTCGTCAATGCCCTCGGCGATCTGGGCGAAAATCATCAGATTATGGGCGCGCAGGTTCATCGCATGGTCGGGGCCGCGGAAATAGAAGCTGCCCTTCTCGTCGAGCTGGCCCTCGGCATATTTGCGGCTATGGCGCTTGAGCGACTGCCGCGGCTCGATCGGCTCGACCGTGCAAGGTTTCTTGTGCGCCTGCGGCCGCCAGAACAACACGTGCTCGTCTTTTGGAGAGCTCAGATCCTTGTCCTTTGGCGGTTCGGTGCCGGTCTCGCGACAGAATGTCTTGACGACCTTTTTCGCCTTGGGGCCGAGTGCGATGACGGCGGTGACCAGCCGCAATGCTTCGGTTGAGATCGCATCCGGATGAACGGTGATCAGGATCGTGCCCGGCAATTCCATCGCCAGAACCATTGGCGTGTCGTCGCGCCGCTTCGGCAAGAGGTGATGCGCTTCGTCGATGATCAGCCAGTGTGGTCGCGCGGTGCGGAAGCGAACACCGCCAAGGCCCGGCAGCAGGTCGGCAAAGAAGTCCGGCCGCTCGTTGACGCGCAGCGCCAGGCCGTTGACGACCAGATTGTTGTCCGGCTTCTCCAGGAGATCGAGCAGTTGCGTCTTCGTCGGCGCATTCGAGCCGTCGCCCAGCCGGACGGCGCCCTCGAGGCCGTCATAGTCGCCTTCCGGATCGAAGATGCAGAACTGGAACTTTCTCTCGACAAAGCGCTCCGTCAGTGCGGTCGCCAAGGTCGATTTGCCGATGCCGGAGCTGCCGGCGATCAGCACCGTATCGGTTGGCGACAGATACACCTCCTTGCCATCGTCCGAGCCAAGCAGAATGCCGTCGCGGTTCGGCACAAGCTCGCGATCGCGCTCGACCACCTTGGCGATCAGTTCCTCGACGCCTTTTCCGCGCGCGCCTCGTGTCACGAGATCCGCCGTATCCTTGACTGCCGGCAGTGCGTTGTCGACGGCGACGCTGAAGCCGCAGGCGCGCAGGAAGGCGTGGTCGTTTTCGGCGTCGCCGACACCGACGACGTTGTGCGGCGACAATCTGAGGTCCTGAAGCGCGGCTGTCAGCCCGGTCGCCTTGTTGATGCCGCTGGGCAGGATCATCACCGCGCCCTTGTTGAAGATGATTTCCAGCTCCAGCCCCAATTTCTTGATGACCTCGAGCGCGACAGCCTGATGCGGTTCCCAGGTGGCGACGATGGAGCGTCCGACCGAAAGCGGTTTGACACCGCGTTTCCTGAGTTTGGCGATGAACTCGGGGGCGGGCGGCGGAGATATCGCCCGCTCTTCCTCGCTGACCGGCGTGTAGATCAGCGCCCCGTTTTCCGCGACCACCTTGTCGAAGATCGCAACTTCGGGAAAGACGCGTTTCAGGTCGGGCAGCTCGCGCCCGGTGACGAGAATGAGCTTGCGGCCGCTCTTCTTGAAGCGTTGAAGCGCCGCAAGTGTCTTTTCGGCGACAATCCCTTCATGCGCCAGCGTGCCGTCGTAGTCGGTGGCCAAGGCTATGAAATACATGTCGTCAGTAGCCGCCGACGATTGGCAATATCTCGCCGGTGATGTAGCTCGAGCAGTGCGGCGAGGCGAGGAACACATACGCTGGCGCGATCTCTTCCGGTTGTGCCGGTCGTTTCATCGGTGTGTCGGCGCCAAATTTCGAAACATCGCCGGCTTCCTTGTCCGAGGGGTTGAGCGGCGTCCAAACCGGGCCTGGTGCCACGGCGTTGACCCTTATGCCCTTGTCGACAAGGTTGCCCGAGAGCGCGCGGGTGAAGGCATGAATGCCGCCCTTGGTCATGGAGTAATCGACCAGTTGCTTCGATCCCTCGATGCCGGTCACTGAACCGGTGTTGATGATCGCCGAACCGGGTTTCATGTGCGGAACGGCCTCCTGCGCCATGTGGAAATAGCCGTAGAGGTTGGTCTTCAGCGTGGTGTCGAAATGCTCCTCGGTCAGCTCGCTGAAATCGCTGGAATGGACCTGGAAAGCGGCGTTGTTGACCAGCACGTCGATCCGCCCAAACTGCTGCACGATCTCAGCCACCGCGTTGTGGCAGTGGCCGCGTTCGCTGACATCGGCCTTGATCAGGATGCATCGCCGACCTTCGGTTTCGACGGCCCTTTTGGTCTCTTCGGCGTCCTTGTCCTCCGACAGATAGACGATCGCCACATCGGCGCCTTCACGTGCATAGAGCACGGCCACCGCGCGGCCGATGCCTGAATCGCCGCCGGTAATGACGGCCACTTTGCCGTCGAGCTTTTTCGATCCGATATAAAATGGCGCATCGTAAAGCGGCGCCGGCTCGATCGCCCATTCATGCCCCGGCTTCGGCTGGTGCTGCTCGGGGAAGGGCGGCTCGGGATATTTGCGGGCACCGGCCTGCATGGCGCCTTTTGGCTTGCCCTTGGACTTGGACTTGTCCTTCTCGTCGATACGGCGCTGGATGTGCCGTTGCTTGGCGGCCTCGCCGGCGATTTCCGATTTCATCTGCATGGTCATCTCCCTGGCTTGAAACCCAACAACGCACGTCCGGCGAAAAGGTTTATGCGACCACTTCATTCCTTCAGCCCGGCGACCCGCTCCAGCAGCGGCCGTTGCAGCCGCGGTAGATGGCCGACGACGCTGAAGGCCGCGTTCCTGAAGCTTTGCATGATGCCATTGTCCGACCGGGCCATTGACAGGATGCGCTCGCTGAGGGTGATCCACCGTCGCCCTATCGGGTGGCGTTAGCTTGTGTAGCCGGCCAGCGTGCCTTCGACGAAACGCCTGGCGAATGATGCGGCGAGATTCATGCCGCGCGCGCCCAGCGGCGAATGGGATGGAGGTCGGGGATGGTCATGATGGTTGTCCGGGTGAAACGAAACGTGACCTCATCCGAACACATGGAGTGTTCGATGGTTTCCGGTCAGCCCGACCCGATGGGCCAGGGCGGGGTAACCATTCTGTGATCTCCGCTGCCCCGGCCGGAACTTACCCACGCAGCCGCAGTTAGGGGCTTTGGGGGGTGGATACGGTTGCTGGATGTGAAATCGGCGAGGGGATGCCGCAGGTCTTTTCAAGGAGCGCCAACGGCATTTCACGCTTCGCTCTGTGGGGCGCGTGTTTCATGGCCATCTTTGCGGCTCTCGGCGGTACCGCCATCCTGCGTTCGGACTTCGTCACCGGCGTTGGCCGGCCGTTGGCGCAACCAGTGCCGTTCAGCCACAGGCACCATGTCGGCGAGCTCGGCCTCGATTGCCGTTATTGCCATAGCGGCGTCGAGACTTCGTTATCGGCTGGTCTGCCGGCGACGGAGGTGTGCATGACCTGCCATTCGCAGCTCTTCACCAACGCGGACATGCTGGCGCCGGTACGGGCGAGCCTTGCCTCCGGGCAGCCATTGCAGTGGCAGCGGGTGAACAGTGTGCCCGACTTCGTCTATTTCAATCATTCGATCCATATCGCCAAAGGCGTCGCCTGCGAGACGTGCCATGGCGAGGTCGACGACATGCCGCTGATACGGCGGGCGCACGCCCTGTCGATGGAATGGTGCCTGGGATGCCATCGCGATCCCGAGCCCAATTTGCGTCCGCCGCAGGACGTGTTCCTGATGCACTGGAAGCCGCCGGCCGGCATCGCCGAAATCCGCCGGTCGCTCATCAGCCTTCTCGATATCCACCCCGAGACCATGACCGACTGTTATGTCTGCCACCGCTGACAAGCCGATTGCGGCTCCAGACATGGCCGGCCTGCGCGAACGGCTTTCGCCTGGTCCGGAGCTGTGGCGGAGCCTCGACGAACTCGCCGATACACCGGAATTCCGCCGCTTCGTCGATGCCGAATTTCCTTCGATCGCCGAGCGCATCCCGGCGCGGCTCGACCGGCGCACGCTGCTGAAGCTGATGGGTGCATCGCTGTCGCTGGCCGGGCTTGCCGCCTGCAGCCGGGCCGAAGACATCCTGCCTTATATCCGCCAGCCGGAAAACATCGTTCCCGGCCGGCCGCTTTATTACGCGACCACGCTGTCGAGCGACGGCTACGGCATCGGTGCGGTGGTCGAAAGCCATGAGGGCCGGCCGACCAAGGTGGAAGGCAATCCCGACCATCCGGCCTCGCGCGGTGCGACGGACGCTGTCATGCAGGCGGCGGTGCTGTCGCTGTTCGATCCCGATCGCTCGCGCATGCCGCTGAAGCATGGCGAACCCGCAGCCTATGACGACTTCCTTGCCGACATGGCCGAGCTCACCTCGCGGCTCGCTGGAGCTGGCACGGCGCTGCTGATCGAAGCAACGACCTCGTCCACCATGAAGGCGCAGCTCGAGGCGCTGCGCGCGCGCTATCCCAGGCTGAGGCTGTTCCGGCACGATCCCCTGGCGACGCTGTCCGGCACCGAAGCCACACAGGCCCTGTTCGGCAGGGCGCTTGCACCGGTCTGCCGGTTTGATCGCGCCGAGGTGATTTTCAGTCTCGACGCGGATTTCCTGGGCGAGGGCCCCGGTCGTCTCGCCTACGCCCGTGATTTCGCTGCAAGACGCCGCGTGCGCCGGGCGGACGATACGATGAGCCGGCTCTATGCGGTGGAGTCGACGCCGACGATCACCGGCGCTGCCGCCGATCATCGCCGGCCGGTGCGGCCGAGCGAGGTCGAAACCGTCGCAGCGGCGCTGAGCGCCGTGCTTGGCGGCGAAGCGGCGCCAAGCGCCTTGGCATTGGACCCGACCTGGCTGGCTGCCGCCGCGAACGACCTGAAGGCGGCCGGCCGCTCGGCGCTGATCGTGCCGGGCGCCCATCAAACGCCGTTCGTCCATGCCGCCGCTCTTGCCATGAATGCGCGGCTTGGTGCGCTTGGCAACACCGTGGAACTGATCGAGCCGCCCGACGCGATGCCCATCGAGGGCGACCTCGCGCGTCTTTGCCGGGCGATCGCCGCGCGGGACATCGACACCGTTGTCATACTTGGCGCCAATCCTCTCCACACTGCGCCTGCGGGACTTGATGTCCACGACGTGTTTTCGCAGCTGAAGCTTCTTGTCCACTGGGGTCTCTACCGCGACGAAACCGCCTTCGTCGCACACTGGCATATCCCTGCTGCGCATGATCTCGAGAGCTGGAGTGACCTGCGCGCCTATGACGGAACCGCGTCGATCGTGCAGCCGCTGATCAGGCCGCTTTACGAGGGGCGGACGGTGCATGAACTCCTGGCCGTGCTTGGCGGTGAATTAGCTGTTTCTGCGCTGCCGCTCGTCCGTAGGACATGGGCACAAACGACTTGGGCGCAAGCACTGGACGATCCGGCGTGGCGAAAGGCGCTTCGCGACGGCTTTGTATCCGGCAGTGCCAGCAGTCCAGTCGATGTTGCAATGCCTGCGGATTTGCGCGGCCTGAAGCCGCGCATCGAAGCGGCAAAAGGCGTCGAAATCCGTTTCGTTGCCGATCCCTGGCTGCGCGATGGACGCAATGCCAATTCGTCCTGGCTGCAGGAGCTGCCGCGGCGGCTGAGCAAGATCGTCTGGGGCAACGCAGCCCTGATGTCGCCGGCGACATCAGGACGGCTTCAGGTGGAAAACGGCCGGGTCGTCAACATCGCCTCGAACGGCATGGACATCGATGCGCCGGTCTGGATCATGCCTGGCCATCCCGACGACACCGTGACGCTTGCTCTGGGTTTCGGCCGGAAGCTCGGTTCGGTGGCAGCACTCGCTGACGGCCACGACGCGTACAGGCTGCGAAGCCCTGAGGCTCCCTGGATCGTCTATGGCGCCATGATCACGCCGCGCGACAGCAGCGCACGGGTCATCACCACACAACACCACCAGGCGATGGAGGGCAGGGCGATCGTTCGCCATGCCTCGCTCGATGCCTTTCGCAAAGATCCGCACTTCGTGCGCGACGGCGTGCCGCCGACGCCAAGCGAGTCGCTCTATCCTGACTGGCAATACAGCCAGGAAGCCTGGGCCATGTCGATCGATCAGTCGGCATGCATCGGCTGCATGGCCTGTGTTTCTGCTTGCCAGGCGGAAAACAACATCGCCACCGTCGGGCCGGACGAGTCGGCACTCGGCCATGAGATGCATTGGCTGCGGATCGACCGCTACTATTCCGGCCCACTCGACGATCCCGAGGTCTTTTTCCAGCCGGTGCCTTGCATGCATTGCGAGAAGGCGCCGTGCGAGGTCGTCTGTCCGGTCAACGCCACCACCCACACCCATGACGGGCTCAACGCGCAGGTCTATAACCGTTGCATCGGCACGCGCTACTGCTCGCAGAACTGCCCCTACAAGGTGCGGCGCTTCAACTTCCTGGACTTCCAGGAATTCGACAAGGATGCCGCGGGACCTGAACAGGCCGTGCACAATCCAGACGTCAGCGTCCGTTCGCGCGGCGTGATGGAGAAATGCACCTACTGCGTCCAGCGCATTTCCGAAAAGCGCATCAAGGCTCAGATCGAAAACCGCGCCATCGCCGACGGCGAGGTGGTGACCGCCTGCCAGCAGGCCTGCCCGACGCAGGCGATCGTCTTCGGCGATCTCAACAGCAAGGGCGCCAGGGTGGCGCAGGAAAAAGCGGCACCGCATCACTATGCCTTGCTCGAGGAGCTGAATACGCGACCGCGCACCACCTATCTCGGCAAGATCAAAAATATCAATGGCCGTCTCTCGTCAGGCGGGAAAGCCGATGGCTGAGGCTTTTGCTGCAAAACCGGGCGCATTGCCCGTTCTGCGTGGCAGGCACGACCTTCCGGAGATCAGCGGCCGTATCAGTGCGGTCGTCCTCGACGGCAGGCTGCCGCGCTATTTCTGGGCAGCTTTTTTTTCCTGCTTCGTCTTCGTCCTCATCTTCCTCTATTCGATCACCTATCTGATCTCGGTCGGCGTTGGCGCCTACGGCATCAACGTCCCCGTCGTCTGGGGCACGATGATCGGCAATTTCGTCTGGTGGATCGGCATCGGCCACGCCGGCACGCTGATCTCGGCCGTGCTCCTGCTTCTGCGCCAGCCATGGCGCGCCTCGATCAATCGCTTTGCCGAGGCGATGACGCTGTTTGCCGTTGCAATGGCCGGGCTTTTCCCGATCCTGCATCTCGGCCGCCCGTGGTTCTTCTACTGGTTGCTGCCGCTGCCCAACACCCATATGCACTGGCCGCAATGGCGCAGCCCGCTGGTCTGGGATTTCGCGGCGATCGCCACTTATGCCAGCGTTTCGCTGATGTTCTGGTATATGGGCCTGCTGCCCGATCTCGCCGTCCTGCGCGACCGAGCGAAATCGCGCCCGGCGCAGCTGTTCTACGGCATACTGGCAATCGGCTGGCGCGGTTCGGCCTTTCATTGGGCGCGCTATCAGACGGTCTATTTCCTGATGGCGGCACTGGCCACGCCGCTGGTCGTCTCGGTGCATTCGATCGTCTCGCTCGACTTCACCTTCGCCATCACGCCGGGCTTCCACTCGACGATCTTTCCTCCCTATTTCGTTGCCGGAGCGCTGCTGTCCGGCTTCGCCATGGTGCTCACCATCGCCATCCCGCTGCGCTGGGCGTTTTCGGTCCAGGATCTGATCACGCTGCGGCACATGGACAATGCCGCCAAGCTGATGATCGCCGCCGGCATGATCGTCATCTATGGCTACGCGTCCGAGGCCTTCTTCGCCTGGTATTCGGGCGAGATCTACGAGCGCACGATGATGTGGCAGCGCGCCTTCGGACCTTATGCGCCGCTGTTCTGGGCCATGCTCGCCTGCAACGGCGCAGTTTTGCAATTGCTCTGGTTCCGACGGGTGCGCCTCAACATGCCGGGGCTGTTCGCCATTGCACTCATCATCAACGTCGGCATGTGGATCGAGCGCTATGTCATCGTCGTCACCGGGCCAAGCCGCGATTACCTGCCGTCGTCCTGGGGCGAGCAGTCATTGAGGTGGCTCGACTTCGGCATCCTGTTCGGCTCGATCGGCACCTTCTTAGCACTGGTCTTCCTGTTCATCCGCATCCTCCCGGCCATCACCATCTTCGAGGTCGAGGAGCTGGCCGAGGAAAGGGGCAGCGCAGGATGAGACTTTACGGCGTCATCGCGGCTTTCGCCGATCCCGAAGCGCTGACCGAGGCGGTCCGCACCATGCGGGCGCGTGGCTACCGGCGCATGGACGCGTTCTCGCCATTCTATGTGCGTGGGTTGGCCGAGATGCTCGGCATGCGCAAGACGCGCTTGCCGTGGGCCATCCTTGGCGGCGCCGTCGCTGGCGCGGTGTTTGTCTACGGGCTGATCCTCTATTCGGTCGAGATCGACTATCCGCTCAATGTCGGCGGCCGGCCGCTGCATTCCTGGCCGGCCTTTCTCGTCATTGCCTTCGAGGCGGCGATACTTGGCGCCGCGCTGGCCGCATTCTTCGGCGGGCTGGCCGCCAATCGCCTGCCCGAATATTACCACCCGGTCTTCAATGCCACGAGCTTCACCTACGCGCGCGGCGGCAAGTTCTACCTGCTCGTCGAAGCCGCCGATCCGAAGTTCCGCAAGGGCGTGACCAAGGGCCAGCTGACCCGGCTTGGCGCCGAAACCGTCGAGGAGGTGGAGGCGTGAACATGCGCACGAGTCTGCTGGCGGCAGCCTTGCTGCTCGCCGGCTGCCGGCAGGACATGGAGGACCAGCCGCGCTACGATCCGCTCGAAAAGAGCAACCAGTTCGCCAACGGCATGTCGGCGCGGGCGCCGGCCGAGGACACGGTCGCACGCGATGCCGATCTTTCGCCGGTGCCGGACACGTTTCCCTATCCGGTCACCATGACGCTGCTGCGGCGAGGCCGGCAGCGCTTCGACATCTTCTGTTCGCCTTGCCACGGCCGCACCGGCGACGGCCACGGCATGGTCGTCGAGCGTGGCTTTCCAGCGCCGCCCACCTATCATCAGGACGCGCTGCGCAAGGCGAGTGACAGGCATTTCTATGAGGTCATCAGCTACGGCTATGGCGCCATGTTTTCCTACGCGGCGCGCGTCCCGCCTGCCGACCGCTGGGCGATCGTCGCCTATATCCGCGCCCTGCAATATTCGCGCGAGGCGCCAATTGCCGAACTGCCGGAAAGCCTCCGCGCCGAGCTCAATGCGGAGCCAGATCGATGATGCGGCTTGCCACCGAACGTTTGATTTTGCCGGCGCTTGCCGTGGCCGCCGCCGGACTTGTGCTTTGCGCCGCGGGATTGGCCTTCGACCTCAGAGCCATGTTGGCCGGCTGGCTGCCTGCGGCGCTGTTCCTGCTCGGCCTGCCGCTCGGTGCGCTGACCATCCTGATGGTGCATGGGCTGACCGGTGGCCGCTGGGGCGAGGCAATTCGCCAGCCGCTACGCGGCTTGGTCACGACGCTGCCGCTGGCGCTGCTTCTGCTGCTGCCGGTTCTGCCCAGGCTCGACCTGGTCTTTCCCTGGGCGAGTGCCGACGCGGCTGCATTGCCCGAGACGGTGCGCCTGAAACTCTCTTATCTGAACGTTCCGTTCTTTTTGTTGCGCTTTGCCGCCTGCGCTGCGATCTGGCTGGTGCTGGCGTGGCGCGTGCTCGACTGGACAACGACCGATAGCGGCCGCGGCAGCGCCGGCCGCGGCAAGGCCTATGCCGCTGGATTGATTGCGCATGGGCTGACGGTGACGATCTTTGCCATCGACTGGATGCTCTCGCTCGAGCCGGAGTTCTCCTCGACGATCTATGCGCTGCTGGAAGCATCCGCCGAAGTCGTCGGCGCTTACGCTCTGGCAATGACGGTGCTGTGTGCGAACCGCTCGATCGAGATCATGCCGGGCGGCGAGGAGGATGTCGCGCTGAGCGAGGATTTGGCCAACATGCTGTTCGGCTTCGTGCTGCTATGGGCCTACCTGTCGTTCATGCAATGGCTGGTGACCTGGGGCGGCGACCTGCCGAACGAGATCCGCTGGTACCTCATTCGCAGCAGCAATGGCTGGCAATATCTGCTCTGGCTGCTGATTGCGCTGCAATTCGCGATCCCCTTTGCCGGGTTGCTCAGCCGGGATCTAAAGCGCAGCCATGCCGGCCTTCTGTCGATCTGCGGCATCGTGCTGGCCGGCCATTATGTCGATGTCCTGTGGCGGATCAGACCGCCGCTTGCCGGTGGCGGTGTGACAGCGTTCTGGTGCGACCTTGCCGCGCTGGCAGGAGCCGGCGGCCTCTGGCTTGCGCTGCTGCTTTTCGTGCTTGGCCGGCCGGACGGTATCGGCTTCTGGCGCCGGGGGCCGGCGCATGGCTAGGGCGGCCCGCCATCCCGAAACGCGCGATATCTGGCCGGGCGCGCTGCTTGCCTTCGCGGCCGGCTTGCTGCTGTTCCTGGCGGCATCAGCCATCGTCCTCGGGCTCGTCTTCGACACCAGACCGTTGTGGCCGCTGCCGGGGCCATCGTCGGCCGGCAACCGAGCCAGTCCCGCCTTGCAGCGCTTTCCGGAAGACGACCTAGCCGCCTTCCGCAAGGCGGAGGAGCAGGCACTGAACAAAGTCGGCTGGGTCGACCGCACCGCCGGCATTGCTCGCATTCCGATCGAGGACGCCATGTGGGCGATCGTCAGCCACGGTTTGCCGAACTGGGGGCAGCCGCCGGCGGCCGCCGGCGCCGACTGCGGATTGGTCGAGGCCGAGATACCACGCGCGCCACAGGCCGCTCGCTGCCGGACCGCGCCAGGCCAGGGAGGCCGGCCGTGAAGGCTTGGCTAACCGCTTTTTCCCTCCTCGTGGTGCTGCCCGCCTCAGCCGTCGCACGCCCGGCCTTCGATCCCGAGATCGGCGCACAGCTCAGCCTCGACCGGGTGTTTCGTGATGCATCCGGCGTGCAGCGCACGATCGGCCAAACGCTTGCGGGCCGGCCGGCGCTGCTGATTTTCGGCTATGACAAATGCCCGAACCTTTGTGGTGTGACCCAACAGGCGGTCGCTTCGGATTTGAAAAAGACGTCGCTCGATCCCGAAACCTATCGCGCTTTGTTCGTCTCGATCGATGCCGCCGACACGGCCGGTGATGCGAGCGATGCGCAAACCACCGTCGCCGCTGTGGCCGACGCGAGGAACCTGTCGGCATGGCGGTTCCTGACCAGTGCCGACGGCGCCGGTGCCGCCCTTGCGGCGGAGGCTGGCATCAGCTTCGACACACGCGCCAGGATCGACCAGTTCGCCCATCCGATCGCCGTCATCGCGCTGACGCCGAAAGGCCGGATAGCGCAGGTGCTGCCGGCGCTGAGCTTCACGCCGCGCGATCTTAAGCTTGCCCTTGTCGAGGCATCTTCCGGCAAGCTCGGCTCGATCGCCGATCATGCCTTCCTGCTCTGCGCCGGCTTCGATACCTCTAAGGGGCAATATACGCCGGCGATTTGGGCTGCCTTGAAGCTCGCCAGCATCGTGATGGTGGTGGGGTTGGCGACGGCCATACTGCAGCTGGCGCGCAGGAGGCGGGCGTGAGCTTCGGTATCCGGTTTTTCCCGCCGGAAGCCTCGTCGATCGCAAGCAGCATCGATGCGTTGTTCTATACATTGCTGGCCTTCGCGGCCGCGCTCGGCCTGTTCCTGACCGTTCTCGTGGTCGGCTACGCCGTCAAATATCGCGTCGGCTCCGCCGCCGACCGTACCGGGGCGCGTGCCCGCAGCCTGCCGCTGGAGATGACATGGAGCATTGCCAGCCTGGTGATGGCCTTCATCTTCTTTGGCTGGGGCGCAGTCCTGTTTGTGCGGCGCGACCATCCGCCGCCGGACGCTATCGAGATCGCCGGCCTCGGCAAGCAATGGATGTGGGAGTTCCGCCATTCCGGCGGCCAGCGTGAGATCAACGAGCTGCACGTGCCGGTCGGCAAGGCGGTGGTGGTGTCGCTGGCATCGCAGGACGTCATCCACTCCTTCTATGTGCCGGCCTTTCGGGTGAAGCAGGATGCGGTGCCGGGACGCACCACCAACGTCTGGTTCATTGCCACCGAACCGGGCCGCTACCATCTGTTCTGCGCCGAATATTGCGGCACCCAGCATTCCGAAATGGGCGGCTGGGTAACGGTGCTGGCTCCGGAGCAATATGCGTCGTGGCTGGGCAGCCAAGATGAAGGCGAAAGCCTCGCCGCGAGCGGCGGGAAACTGTTCCGCGCGCTCGGCTGCTCCGGCTGTCATGGCAATTCCAGTAAGGTGCGGGCGCCCGGCCTCGATGGGATTTTCGGCCGGCCGGTGGCGCTGGCGAACCGGCAGACGGTCATCGCCGACGAACGCTATCTGCGCGATTCGATCCTTGTCCCGAACAAGGAAATCGCCGCCGGCTATCAGCCGGTGATGCCGAGCTTCGACGGTCTGGTCGATGAAGCCGAGTTGCAGATGCTGATGGCCTATCTCAAGTCGCTTTCGTTCCAATTTCCCTCGTTCCCGGCGGCAAACAGCGAGGCGCCGCAATGAATCGCGATTTGGCGCCGGCAAACTATCTCAGTGAGGGTGCCTGGCCGCGCGCCTGGCTGCTGACAACCGACCACAAACGGGTAGCGTGGCTCTATTTCGTCTCGCTGACGGCCTTCTTCTTCCTCGGCGGTGCGTTTGCCGTGCTGATGCGCATCGAGCTTGCGACGCCGGCCGGCGACCTGGTCTCCGACGATGTCTACAACCGGCTGTTTTCGCTGCACGGCATCATCATGGTATGGTTCTTTCTGGTGCCGTCGATCCCGGCGACGCTCGGCAATTTCCTGTTGCCGCTGATGATCGGCGCGCGCGATCTTGCCTTTCCCCGCCTCAACCTGGCCAGCTGGTATGTCTTCATGTTCGGCAGCCTGTTCGCGCTCGCCTCGGTGCTTTTGGGCGGCGTCGACACCGGCTGGACCTTCTACACGCCGCTGTCGACGCTCTATGCCAACGGCTTTGTCTCGACCGCGGCATTTGGCGTTTTCATCGTCGGCTTTTCGACAATCATGACCGGCATCAATTTCATCGTTACCGTTCACACCTTGCGGGCGCCCGGCCTCACCTGGTTCCGGCTGCCGATCTTCGTCTGGACGCTGTACGCCACCAGCCTGGTGATGGTGCTGGCCACGCCGGTGCTTGCAGCATCGCTGATCCTCATCGTGCTGGAGCGCGTCTTCGGCATCGGCATCTTCAATCCCGACCTCGGCGGCGATCCGCTGTTGTTCCAGCATCTGTTCTGGTTCTACTCGCACCCCGCCGTCTACATCATGATCCTGCCGGGCATGGGGGTGGTCTCGGAAGTGCTGCCGTGCTTCAGCCGCCGGCCACTGTTCGGCTACAAGGCCGTCGCCCTGGCTTCAATGGCGATCGCCGTCTTCGGCTTTCTCGTCTGGGGCCACCACATGTTCGTCAGCGGGCAGTCGGCCTATGCCGGCGTGGTGTTTTCGTTCCTGTCCTTCTGCGTCGCGATCCCATCGGCGATAAAGGTGTTCAACTGGAGCCTGACGCTGCGCAAGGGCGAAATCAGCTTCGAGACGCCGATGCTTTATGCGCTGTTCTTCCTGGCGCTATTCACTTTTGGCGGGCTGGCCGGCCTTTTCCTTGCCGCCCTCGCCGTCGACGTCCACGTTCACGACACCTATTTCGTCGTCGCCCATTTCCACTACATCATGGTCGGCGGCATGGTGACCGCCTACATGGCCGGGCTGCATTTCTGGTGGCCGAAGCTCACCGGCCGCATGTATTCGGAGATTTGGGGCCGTATAGCCGCGGCTGTGACCTTCATCGGCTTCAACCTGACCTTTTTTCCGCAATATGTGCTCGGCTTTTTGGGCATGCCGCGGCGCTACCATACCTATCCGCCGGAATTCGCTTTCTGGCACATCTGTCGTCGGCAGGCGCCGTGGTGCTGGCGATCGGCTATCTGATGCCGCTCCTCTATTTGGCGTGGTCGCTGTTTCGAGGCGCGCGGGCGCCGGATAATCCATGGCGAGCCACCGGGCTCGAATGGCAAACAAGCTCGCCGCCTCCGGCGCATAATTTCGATCGCATGCCGACCGTCACCAGGCCAGCCTACGATTATCCGATGAAAGGCCTGACCGAGAAACGGTCGGACCCGGTGGAGGATCTGGTTTGAAGTCACCGATGACAAGCATCGCCTTCGACCGGCCGACTCGCGAAACGGCAGCCGCCAGCTTTGCCATGTGGGTGTTCATCGGCTCCGAGGCGATGCTGTTCGGCGCCATCCTGCTCGTCTTCATGTTTGCCCGGTTGAGTTATGGCGACGCCTTCGCCGGCGCGGCGAAGCATCTGTCGCTGCCGTTGGGCACGGCCAATACCGTCGTCCTGATCACCAGCAGTTTCGCCATAGCGCTCGCCCATATGTACACGGCCGCGCGGCGATGGCGCGCCGCCGGCCGGGCATTGGCTGCGACGGCGCTGCTCGGCGTCGTCTTCCTGGCGATCAAGGCGACGGAGTACGCCAGGGAATTCGGCGAAGGGCTGGCGCCGGTGCTCGGCGCGCCTTTCATCTATAAGGGCCCGGATCCTGTCCATGCCGAATTCTTCTTCGGCCTCTATTTCGCGATGACCTCACTGCATGCCTTGCATCTGATTTGCGGCGTAATCGTCATCGGCGGCATCCTCGCTCTGTGGCCGCGCACGATCGAGGCCAGCCGGTTCCGCCGCGTGCAGGCAATCGGCCTCTATTGGCATTTCGTCGATATCGTCTGGGTCTTCCTGTTCCCCGTCCTCTATCTGATCAACAGATGAGCGAGTTCCGCAAACTCACGCTTGCCTATGGCGGGCTTCTGGCCTTGCTGGCCCTGACTGTCGGCTCGTCCTTCCTGGCGCTTGGCGCCTTCAATTCGGCACTCAACCTGACGATCGCCGTGGCCAAGGCTGCCGTCATCGCCATCCTGTTCATGCATCTGGCCAGCGCCGGCGTCCTGCCGCGTCTTGCGGTCGCTGCTGCCGGGCTTTGGCTGATGATCCTGTTCGGGCTGACGCTGATCGGACAATAGGCCGAAGCGGCGCACCTCGTTCATACCCTTACAGCGGCTCCGGAACGGCTTTGCACGGACGGCTTTTGCTCGGCCGCCGGCATGGAAGCCCTTTGGCCATCGCCATTCAGATGCCGGGCCTCGTCCTCGGCTGCGTCTTCAAGCTTGGCGACGAGCAGATCCTTGAGGTCGCCAACCTCTTCCTCGATATCTTCGATGGGTACGCCGGCGTCGGCCGCCTCTTCCTCGCATTCCCTGGCGAGGATTTCCGCCTCTCTTTCAAGCCTGATCGGAGGCGGCGGCACATGAACGTTTTCGTGAATCCAGTCCTGCAAGAATTCTATCGCACTATCACTCATGGGGCTCACCTGTAGCGGCAAACTGTAGTGCCATTAACGTACGTGCTGCAAAATGGATGCTTGGCAACGCCGGATTTCGAATAGCGATACTTGACAATAGCGTGATCGCCAAGGAGCTAGAGCTTTGCAGCCAGGGAAATCATTTGGCGTCGCAGAAATGCGGCTAACCAGACAGTTGGAGCGGGATGTAATTTGAAGGCATCCCGCCCTAAGACGCGTTGCGCCGTCGCGCCGGTGTTGCGCGATTCGGGTCGCCGGACGGCCGAACATCGTCATCTGCGGCAGATCGTGTCGGCCGCTCAGCGACACGGTCGGCGCGCATTTTGCGTTTATGCGCCATCCAGAATGGCAAGAGCTCGGCAAGAAAACTGTATATCGTGGTCTTCATCGGCATGCTCCGGACAACGGTTACAACTCGTCATCCCGGAGTTCCGTTCCAGCAAAGAGTTGCGTTCCGGCAAATCCGTCGCCTCTACAATTGCGATTCGATAGGCAGGCATCCAACCAGCGCTGCAACGATGCGCCGATAGAGACTGGCCTCCGGTTCACGCGAACATTGCCGCATCTCGCCATCCGCCATGCCGAGCCACCGCAAGGCGCCTTTGTCCAGGACCAGCTGGTAGCTCGTCTGTGGCGACTTTTCGTGCTCGAACAGCCGGCGCAACTCCATCACCAGATTGGCATCGTGGAAAAGCACGCCCATTTCCGCATTCAACGACACCGAACGCGGATCGAAATTGAAGGAACCGACAAACCCCAGCGTGTTGTCCACCGTAAAGGCCTTGGTATGGAGGCTGGCTCCCTTTGAGCCGAAAACGGAGATGTTGGCCTGGCGGTTGAAGGGTTGCAATTCGAAAAGCTGGATACCTTTTTTAAGCAGCTTGCGGCGGTATTTGGCATAGGCGCCGTGCACGGCGGCGACGTCCGTCGCGGCGAGCGAGTTGGTGAGGATTGCAACCTCGGCGCCACGATCCACCAGCTTCGACAGGATGGCCAACCCGGTGCGGCCGGGGATGAAATAGGGCGAGACGATTTCAAGGCGCTGCCTGGTCGCCGCGATAGCGGGAAGCAGCTCTTTGGTCAGCCAGTTCCTGCGCCGCTTGCCGCGCACCTTTTCCGGCGGATCGGAAATGACGCGAACGCCTTTCGTCCAGCAGACGTCGCTGTGCGCTGCAATGAACTCCGTGATCGTGCGCCAGGCACTGAGGCTGTTCAAAAGCTGGCCGTCCGCGGTCGCATCGAGATCGTCGAGGAAATCGGCGCGCGAGCCCGCCGCAGCCGGGTTGAGCAGCTGGATCGGCTTTGCCGCCTCGCAATTCCAGAACGCCTCGAAGATCTGCATCGTCTGCCCTACGGCAGGACCGAGAAGCAACAGGTCGAGATCACGGAAATTTGTCTCCGCGGCGTCGAAATAGGCATCGCCGATATTTCTTCCTCCGACGATGGCCAGGCTCCCGTCGGCGATCCAGGCCTTGGTGTGCATGCGGCGGGTCATCGCAAACAGCCGGGCGACCATCTCCAGCGAGCGAAAGATGCTGCCGTTCCTCATGCCGCTGGGGTTGAACAGCCTCAGCTCGATGTTCTTGTAGCTGTTGAGCGCCAGGTAAGCGGCGTCGCTGTTGCGCGGATTGATATCGTCCAGCAGCATGCGGACGCGGACGCCGCGCTCCGCCGCCTTGACGACCTCCTGCATCAGCAGCCGGCCGCTATGGTCGTCGTGCCAGAGATAGTACATCAGGTCGAGGCTGCTGGTGGCACTGCGCGCGGCAAGGATTCGTGCGGCAAACGCGTCATAATTGTCGGCGATCAGCACCAGCCCGCTATTGCCGGCCGCGATCTTGTCCCGGGCAACCCGCGAAATGGCCGTATCCATGAAATACACCGGCAAATATCAGCGAAGCAAACGATCTGAATCTGACTAACAACCCTCCAGGTTCATTCTGGTTGCAGTCGCGGCTGCCGTATCGCGTCCAGGTTCAGCCGGGCCTTGATCGGCAGATGATCGGAAGCCCGCTGCGCCAGCGGCGTCTTGTGCACCTCGATGCTGGAAATCAGGTGCGGCGGCCTGGCCAGGATGCGGTCGAGCGCAAACAGCGGAAAGCGCGACGGAAAGCTCGGCAGAACCGCATCGATCGGACCGAAATGCGGCAGCAGGGCCAGCAGCGAAGACCTGTTGCGGACGCGCCATTCGTTGAGGTCGCCAAGCAGGATTGTTGGCCGCAGAACCGGGTGCGTGGCTTCGACAAGTGCGTTGGCTTGCTGCGAGCGCGAGCGCCGCAGCAAGCCGAAATGCGCGGCTATGATCCTAAGCGAGACGCCCTTCAGCTCCAGGTCCGCGATCACCGCGCCGCGCGGCTCCAGGCCGGGCAGCCGGATCTGGTTCACGCTTTCGACCACGCCGCGGCGTGCCAGGATCAGATTTCCGTGCCAGCCATGGCTGCGGCGGTTTTCCGGGATGTGTGTGGGGACGAGATCGCTGTCGCGCTCGAGTGCCGCGAGATCCAGCAATCCCTGCCTGCTTCCGGTCCTTTCGTCGGCCTCCTGCAAAGCAATGATATCGGCGTCGATTTCCTTGACCACGGCCGCGACCCGCTCCGGATCGAACCTGCCGTCGGTGCCGACGCATTTATGCACATTGTAGGATGCGACCGTAGTGCATGAAATTTCATTGCCGGGTGCCGCAAACCGCGGCACTTCCCTTCGCAGTGCAGCGCCAAGCGACCTTGGGAGGGTAGGCGATCGATCCAGCATGTGGTCCATTTGCTGTTGAGTCGGCGAGTGGCGGCCATTGCGATTATGGCGCGTGCGGAGGTCTGAAACAACGACGACCTTGCAGAACCGTTCCCGTCGGTCTTCTTCCACCGCGAGCAGCGGTGAGGTTTCACTGGAAGTCTGCCTCTGTCATGGAACAATCGCAGCCGCGCGCGGTTCAGCAAACTTGCGCCGAAGACGATCTGACGCCATGCGGCGTGATCGAAACGGGATGGCCGGATCATGGAAACACCCGCCTTCTGCACCACGCCAGTGCTGCGCATCGCGTACATCGCCGGTGGCTCTGGAGCCGGCGCGCCCGTCCTGCTTCTCCACGGCTGGCCGGACGACGCAACCACCTTCACGCGCATTGCGCCTGTCCTGCATCGTGCTGGCTTCCGCACCTTTGCGCCATGGCTGCGTGGGTTCGGCAAAACCACCTTCCTGTCGGACGAGACCATGCGATCCGGTGAAATTGCCGCCATGGCTCAGGACGTGATCGATTTCGCCGACGCATTTGGCCTCGGCCGTTTTGCGGTCGTCGGCCACGATTGGGGCGCGCGGATCGCTTACCTGCTCGCCTCGGTATTTCCCGAACGGATACGGTGCTGCTCGGCATTGTCGCTTGGCTGGCAGCCGGGCGAACTCGCAACGCCGTCGCTGGGCCAGGTCAGGGCATTCTGGTACCAATGGTTCATGGCAACGGATCGCGGCGCCGAGATCGTTCGCCAGCAAGGCAAGGCGTTCGCGCATTTTCAATGGGAAAGCTGGAGCCCGCCCGGCTGGTTCGAGGAAGAGCTTTTTGACAGCGTTGCCGCTTCCTTCGAAAATCCCGATTGGGCCGACGTGACGTTGCACTCCTACAGGGTTCGCTGGGGCGAAGCCGATCCCGATCCGCGCTACGCCGATCTTGCCCGGCGCCAGATTTCCGCCAAGTCCATTCCCGCGCCTACTCTGACGATCCACGGCGATGCCGACCGCGTTGTGCTGCCGCAATCGTCCGAAGGCAAGGAACGATACTTCACGGCCCATTACGAGCGCCAGCTTCTGGCTGGCATCGGCCACTTTCCGACGCGCGAAGCACCCGAGCGCGTTGCCGATCACCTTGTCGGGTTCCTCGACAGTTTCGGAAGAGGAGAAGCGTAGAACTGGAACCCTGACCGGCGATAGTACGTTTCGGGAAGGCAGCGCAGTCAACGGAGAAGTCGAATGCAGTCCTTAGCCGCAGATTCCGCCCCCCGCCCAGGCCCGCTCAGGATTGTCCCGTTTGATGGAACCGTGACCGTCCGGTTCTCCGATGCCATTATTGCGTCGAGCGAGCGGGCAAAGGTGCTCTATGAAGACGGCCATGATCCTGTTTTCTACATACCCTTCGAGGACATCTATTTCGACCTCTTGGAGAAGACGAACACGACGAGCCACGGCCCGCTGAAGGGCACGGCAAGCTATTGGCGTGTTCATGCGGTCGGTTCGTCGGCAGAAGACTTCATGTGGGCCTACGAGACGCCCGACACCCCGGCATTGGCGATCGCCCGCCATGGTGCGTTCGATCCCGGCAGGGCGCGGATCGACGCCGATCCCGCGGAAGACAAGCGGCACACGCCGCACGTCACCGAGTAGACCCACATCGGCGACAGCCGCCAGCTGTCCGTCAGCTCGCGAACTCTTCCCTGAGAATGCGCAGGCCGTCTTCGTATTTCGCTGTCGAGGCACCGATCTGCCGTGCCTGCCATAGATTGTCGGCGAGATCGGCGCGCTTGACTGGCAACGCCAACGGATTGGCCGCGGCCCTGCGAACGAAAGCGGCATCATCCTCGTTTGGCAGTCGCGTCATGGCGTTGATGGCAGACACGATGGACGGCCCGAACCCGGCCGCCTCAAGCCGGTCGCGGTTCCAGCCGTCACCTTTTTCGATGACGTCGTGAAGATAGGCGATGGCTTTCTGGTCGAGCGTTTCGACGGCATCGACGACCCGGCGGCAATGTTCGACATAAGGCCGCCCCGTCTTGTCCGTCTGCCCGGCATGAGCCTGTTCGGCGATTTTCGCTGCGCGATAAAGCACGCTCATTGGGTCGACCCCGTAACAGCGCATGTCCTGGCTAACGCGCCATCGTCAGCGCGAGTTCCGATGCACCGCGGGAACCCTGCTGCCTCACTTGCGAGCTGAATGCCGCGGCGGCGGGCCCGACACGTCAGGAGACACGTTCAAAACTGTCGAGGCTGGTTCCAAAGGCGCGCCAGGCGGGCAGTTTCCTGGCTCGGGCCGGGGCACCTTCCTTTTCCGCCGACAAAGCAGCATCCGCGACGGTGTGCCACAGCATCTCCAGCTTCCCGTTCCTGAGGATGCCGGTATAGCTCACCGCCGCGGCTCCGACCCGCCCTTCTGCCGCGCAGGTGAAGCCGATGACGTCTCCATGGCAGGCTCCGAACAGCGGGACGGTCATGCCGAAGAAGGCGCTGTCCTCCAGCGCCGTCCTGAAGGTTCCGCTGATCCGTCCGCCCTCTTCGCTGGTCAGTTCGACGACCGACCCGTACTGATTCCGCCAGGTGCCCAGCCAACTCATCGCTGCTCCTCCTGATTGCTACCAAAGGGATTGCGTTGCCACACGGCCGCCAAGCCGCGGCCGGTGTAGCGGCCTTCAATCAGCCGCGATGCCAGCCATCGACATCTGAACGAAGCGCAGCGGCGCTTCCAGCGTCCAGGTGATGCCGTGCCTGGCGAATTCCAGGCGGCCGGTGCCGCTGAGCGCCTGCGGCGTGACGCGTTTGAGCACAACCGTTCCGAAACCGCGTCGCGTGTTTTCATCCACCAATGGTCCGTCCAGTTCCCGCCAGACAAAGCGGAAGCCATCGCTGCCGTCGGCGGCTGGCGTCACGGTCCATTCGACCTCGACCCGTCCGTCATGGTGCGACAGCGCTCCGTGTTTTACCGAATTGGTGGCCAGCTCGTGAAAGGCAATGCCGAGATATTGCACCGCGTTCGGCTGCAGCATGATCGTCGGCCCGCTCATCGACAGACGGGCCTGTGTCGCGAAGGCCTTGGTCTGTGCATGGATCAATTCGCCGATGGTCGCGCCACGCCATTCCGCATCGACCAGGAGGTCGTGCGATTCCGAAAGCGCCATGATGCGTTCCCGGACCCGTGAAAGGAAAGCCTCTGGCGTACCCGCCAGCTTGCTGGTCTCGCGGATCATCGAGACGATCACCGAATACTGGTTTTTAACGCGATGGTTGACTTCGCGCATGAGTGTGCGGATGCGCCGTTCGCTTTCCTTGTGGGGGCTGATGTCGCGCGCGATCTTGGAGGCGCCGATGATACGCCCGATGCCGTCGCGTATCGGCGAGATGGTGAGCGAAACCGGAACCAGGGTGCCGTCCTTGCGCTGCCGGATAGTCTCGTATGAAGGAATCCGTTCGCCGGCGCGAATGCGGCTGATGATCATGGCTTCCTCATCCAGGTGGTCGGGCGGGATGAGGATCGTCACCGGGCGCCCGATCGCCTCGGCGGGCGTATAGCCGAACAGGCGTTGTGCCGCGTCGTTCCAGCTGGTGATAATGCCGTTCAGGTCTTTGGACACGATGGCGTCCATCGAGGATTCGACGATGGCGGCGAGCCTTATGCCGGCGTCGTCGGCCAGCGTCTGCATGCGCAGGTCGAGCAGGGTGTTGATGGCACCGACAATCTCGCCGGCTTCATTGCGAAGCAGGACCGGATGCGCGCTGAACGGGATGAGTTGGCCGTCCGGCCGCTCGGCGATGGCTCGGCCCCCACGAACGTCCCGCTCCTCGAGCAAGGCAACGGCCATTGGACACTCGTCATGCGCCATCGGTCGCCCGTCGAGGTGGCGAAGCTTCCATGACCCGCACCAGCGATCCTGGCCGATAACCGGACGATATCCCCAGAGATCGGCAGCGGCTTCGTTGAAGAAGGTGATGTAGCCTTGTTTGTCGGTGGTGTAGACGGCCACAGGCAACGCCTGCATCAGATAGGCAGAGGAAACTTGCGGGATCCCGCCAGTCCTTAGTTCAACGACGTCCACCAGTCCCCCGCTCCGCTTGGCTTGCCGACGGATTGCTACGTCATCTAAATGCGCGCGAGCGTTTTCGGTTCCGTTCGATCCGCTTTCGGACATTCAGGCTGATTTGCGTTTCGGGGCCGTTCTCGGCTTTTTGCTGGGAGCCTTGCCGCCTTCCTGCGCCAGGCTTTTGCGCAGAACATCGGCGAGATTGATGACGTTCGTCTTGGGCTCAGGTGCCGGCTTGGGCGGTTTCTTGCCCTTGCGCTTGGCCTCGATCATTGCAACCAGCGCCTTTTCATAAGTATCGTCGAACTTCGAGGGGTCGAATTTGGCGGGCTTCTTGTCGATCAGCAATTGCGCGATTTCCAGCATCTCGGGATCGACCTTGCGAGCCTTCAGCCCTTCGAACACCGCGTCCGCCGCGACCACTTCATTGTGGTTGCGTAATTCCGTCATCAGCATGCCCTTGCCCAGCGGCTGGATCAGCACCTCTCGGCCTCGCTGGTACAGCACGACGCAGGAGCGGGCTGCCACTTTCTTCCTGGCCATGGCGTCCCGGATCACCGCGAAAGCCTCCGTGGAGGGCGCGTCGGCCGGAACGAGATAGTAGGGTTTTTCGAGGTAGCGTGCGTCGATTTCGGCGGCAGGCACGAACTCGCCGATCTCGAGCGTATGCTGCGATACCATCTTCAGTTTCTTGATTTCGTCCGGCTCGATGCGGATGAACTCGCCCTTCTCGACCTCATAGCCTTTTACCTGCTCCGCCGCCTCGACTGTGTCGCCGGTCTCCTCGTCTAGATAGGCGCTCTTGACCGGGAGACCGTCTTTGCGGTTCAGGACCCTGAAATGCACTTTCTCGGCCTCGCTGACGGCACCGATGATCTTGACGCCACAGGAAACCGATCCGACTTTCATAAAGCCCTTCCAGGCAGCTCGCGGCGTCGCCATGTCGATCACTCATTTGTCGAACGGACGGAACGGCTGCGCGCGGAAATCGTTCCGCCATGGCAGGCTGTTCCATATGCCGGCCCGGACGTTCGTTTCATTTTCGTCAGGGGAATAGCGGAATGGCCCAACGCAGCGCAGGATTGCTCATCTTTCGCCGAAGGGAAGGACATCTCCAGGTCTTGCTGGTGCATCCCGGCGGACCATTCTGGGCGAAGAAGGACGACGGCGCATGGTCGATCCCGAAGGGCTTAGTCGACGAGAACGAGGACGAGCTGGCGGCAGCAAAACGCGAGGCCGAAGAGGAACTCGGTCTTGCCGTCGACGGGGATTTCGAAAGCCTTGGCAGCTACAGGCAGCCGGGCGGCAAGCTCGTCATCGCATGGTGCGTCGAGGCGGATTTCGACAGCGACGCCATCAGCAGCAACACCTTCGTCATGGAATGGCCGCCAAGGTCCGGCTCGATGAAGGAATTTGCCGAAGTCGACAGAGCGGGCTGGTTCTCCCTGCCTGAAGCCAACCTCAAGATCCTGAAAGGCCAGCGCGCCATGTTGGCGGACTTTGCTGGTCGGCACGGCGCCGGATGAACCGTATCGGCTTAGTTCTTCAGGGCTGCGCCTGGCTTGCCTTTACCGCGCTGTCCCAAGCGAATTTTGAGCGCGCAGCGTGCGCAACGTGATCGAATAGCGGTGCTCGGCAACCGGCGGAATGCTGTGCTCCCATTCGTTGCGCGCAGCGCCCATCATCAGATAGGCCGATCTTGGCTCGACGGTGACCGTCTTGCGGTCCCATCGCGTGCCGTTTTTCCGCCGCAGGCGAAAGCTGCAGGCGGCCAGCAGGGAAACACCGGCGACGACCTCGAAATGTGGCTTGTCGCGGTGCCAGCCGATACCGGCGCCCGGCCGGTACTCGTTGATCAGCACCTGCACGAAGGTCTCGGCGGGCAAGCGGGCAAAGGCTGCAACCTTTTCCCTGAGCGGCAGCAGAAAGCCGGGTATCGGCGGTGCCTCGACGACTTCGCGCCGGTCGTAATCATAACGCAGCCCAAAACCGACCACCCGCCGGTTTGCCAGGTGGCCGTGAAAGTCGAAGGCCTGAAAAGGCAGGCTTGCGAGTTGGCTCGCCAACGCTGCCTCCTCGTCCGACGTGATCAGTTCGGGCCGGTAGTGGAATCCTTCCGGCAGGTCGTCGGTGGCGGCAAAGAGATCGCCCTGGCGGGCTGCAGCCGATGTCTTGGGCGATGGCATCAACCGTATTTGGTGAAGCCGGCCCGTAGCGGCAAGGCTGGCTTGGGCAGCAAGGAACCTCGCTCTCAGTGCAGGGTTATTCACACGACGGCGTGGATTGGACCTGTTGAGAATGCCTTCAACTGCAATCAGAAGCATCGATTACCAGCCGGCGACGAGGGTACTCTCCGTATGGTTCGTCCCGAGCGGAAACCGCTATGATTACGAGGACGTGCCGCCACAGGTCCACGCGGCATTCCGCAAAGCCTCGTCAAAGGGCCGGTTCTTCAACGAGCACATTCGCGACCGGTACAAATACCATCTGGTCGAGCAGAGTCATTCGAGCTGAGCCTTCAGCCGCTTCCCACGATCTCGGCTCTCCGCCATGCTTGGCCGCGCGGTGGCAACGAGCGGACTTCGCAGTTGGCGAGCGACCTGATATTGATCATGGTCCCACCCGAAACATCGAAAGCTTGGAATGTCCGCCGAAGCCGAAACAGACCAGATCCAGCAATTGCTCGGCACCCTCGATCTGGCGGGCGCCCTGGACAGTGACAGCTACAAGAGGTTTCTCGACCAGCTGCCGATTGCAATCGCAATTTCCGATTTGGGCGGCGATGAACGCGTTGTCTACGTCAATTCCGAGTTCCAGAAACTGTCAGGCGTTTCCGTCGCAGAGCTGGAGCGCCGCAACTGGGCTGCGCTGAACGGAGAAGGGTTGGGCGAATACGAGCATCGGCCGCTGGCCCGGGCCATCGTCGAGGATATCGATCGCGCGGGAACGTTCAGCATGCAACGTGCCGGCACAGAGCCCGCCATTGTCGATGTTTATTCGAACCTGATCGAGGACGAGCGCGGGCGACGGTCCTTTCGACTGGTCGCCCTTGTCGATGTTACCGCGCACAAGGCAAGTGACAGCGAAGCCTTCGAACAACGCATCCGGGAAAAGGACATGCTGTTGCGCGAATTGCAGCATCGGATGAAGAACAATCTCCAGATGATCACGGCTCTCATCAGGTTGGAGGCCCGCAGCGCGGCGTCACCCGATCAGAAGCGTTTCGAGCGTCTCGCCGGCCGCGTCGATGCGCTCGCAATTCTCTACCAGACGCTGTCGGTCGACGAACAGAAGGCCGAGGTGGACCTCGGCGTCTATCTCAGCCAGATCGCTTCCGCCGTGATGACGTCGCATGCCATGCAAGGCATCCGGCTGGACATGAAGGTCGACACTTATCCCGTGTCCATCAACGTGGCGATGCCAACGGGTCTGGTGGTCAATGAGCTTTTGACAAACGCGCTGAAGCACGCCTTTCCGGGCCGCGAAGGCGGGACGATCACGCTGCGCAGTGTTGTCGATGGCGACGGTTTTCGCATCGTAGTCGCCGATGACGGCATCGGCCTGCCCGAAGGCGAGACCTGGCCGAAACCCGGCAAGCTCGGAGCACTGACCGCTCAATCGCTGACCGAAAATGCCAAAGCCCGGTTCGAGGTGGATTCTGCCCCCGGCAAAGGAACGCGGGTGACCATCGTGTTCAACAGATCGGCCGCCCTCGGGACGTAGCCGGTCGAGCAAGCGTCGCCATTCGAGGCCATCCGCCTCAGCCGGGCCCCTCCATCACCTTGCGCGTGTGGCGGGCGATGACACCTTCTTCGTCGGTCGCCACGATGCGGACTTCCACCTTGCTCTCCGCCTGGCTCATCAGCGCGGCATGAGAGCTGTTGGCGGCTTCGTCGATCGCCACGCCGAGCCAGCCAAGCCTGTCGCAAATCGCTTTGCGGGCCGGGGCCGAGTGCTCGCCGATGCCGCCGGTGAACACCAGGCATTCCAGCCCGCCCAGCGTGTTGGCGAGGGCGGCAACTTCCCTGGCGGCGCGGAAGGCGAAAAGCTCCACCGCTTCGCGGGCCCGGCGGTCGTCGCTGGCCTCCAGCGTGCGCATGTCGCCGGAAATGCCGGACACGCCGAGCAGGCCGGATTCCTCGTAGAGTATGTCTTGCAGCGCCTCTCCGGGAACGCCTCTTTCCAGCAGCAGGTACAAAAGCACGCCCGGATCGATGGCGCCGCAGCGTGTGCCCATGACCAGGCCGTCAAGCGCCGAAAAGCCCATCGTCGTATCGACGCTGCGCCTGTCGCGCATGGCGCACAGGCTCGCCCCATTGCCGAGATGGGCGACGATGGTTCTTTTCGCCGCCAGATCGGGCGATATCTGCTTGAGCTGGCCGGCAACATATTCGTAGGAAAGCCCGTGAAAGCCGTAGCGGTGGATGCCGTCTGCCTCATAGTGGCGCGGCAGCGCAAAACGGCTGACCAGAGGCTCGATGGTCCGATGGAAGGCGGTGTCAAAGCACCCGACCTGCGGCAGGTCGGGCCGCAGCGCGGCAAGCGTCCGGATCGGCGCGAGGCTGCGCGGCTGGTGCAGTGGCGCAAGCGGCGTCAGCCTGTCGAGAGCCTCGATAATTGTCGGCGTCAGGCGGACAGGTTCGACGAAGTCGCGCCCGCCATGGACGATACGATGGCCGGCGGCGATGAGTTTCCTTCCGCCAAGTTCGTTCTCGATCCATTGCAGCATCTGGCCGATGCCTAAATCGGGCGATGCGTCCGCGGCAAGTGGCCGATCGCACTGCAGCTCCCCATCGGCGGCTTTCGCGGTCAGCCTTGGCGCATCGCCCAGATCCAGTGAACCGCGCGAGGCAAGATCCAGCTCGGCGGACGCTGCAAGATCGTAAAGTCGGAACTTGATGCTCGACGAGCCGGCATTCAACGCAAGGATCGATCGTCGCATCAATCGCCGGCCCTCGTCGCGCTGTCCTGTGGCCAGGACCATTTCTGGATCTCGGGCATGTCCTCGCCATGTTCGCGGACATAGGCCGTGTGCTCAGCCAATTTCCCATGCAGCGCCGCGGCAAGATCCTTCGCCCGCTCGGCCAGCCCCAGCACGCGCGCGATCGCGGCGAGCGCCAGATGATAGCGGTCGAGCTGGTTGAGCACCACCATATCGAACGGCGTCGTCGTCGTGCCTTCCTCGCGAAAGCCATGCACATGCATGTTGTCGTGGTTGGCGCGCCGGTAGGTCAGGCGGTGAATGAGATAGGGGTAGCCGTGATAGGCGAAGATGACCGGCTTGGCCTTGGTGAACAGCGCGTCGAATCTGTCGTCGGCAAAGCCATGCGGATGCTCGGAATTCGACTGCAAAATCATCAGGTCGACGACATTGACGACGCGGATCTGCAGGTCCGGAATGCCTGAGCGCAGGATGTCGGCTGCGGCAAGCGTCTCCAGCGTCGGCACGTCGCCGGCGCAAGCGAGAACCACATCCGGATCTTCGCCCTTGGCAACCGTCCCGGCCCATTCCCAGATGCCGGCACCGGCCTTGCAGTGCGCTTCCGCGTCTTCGGCGGACAGCCATTGCGGCGCCGGCTGCTTGCCGGCGACGATGACGTTGATGCGGTTGTAGGTTTTCAGGCAATGGTCGGTGATCCACAGCAGCGTGTTGGCGTCGGGCGGGAAATAGAGCCTGACCGTGTCGGCCTTCTTGTTGGCGACGAAATCGGCAAAGCCCGGGTCCTGATGGCTGAAACCATTGTGATCCTGCCGCCAGACATGCGAGGTCAGCAGGTAGTTGAGCGAGGCGACCGGCTTGCGCCAGGCAAGTTCGCCGGAGGTCTTCAGCCATTTGGCGTGCTGGTTGACCATGGAATCGACAATGTGGACGAACGCCTCGTAGCACGAGAACAGGCCATGGCGGCCGGTCAGCAGATAGCCCTCCAGCCAGCCTTGGCAAAGATGTTCACTGAGCACTTCCATGACGCGGCCGTCACGGGAAAGATGGACGTCGTAGGGCTCGATCCGCTCCATCCAGACGCGGTCCGTAACCTCGAACACGTCGTCGAGGCGGTTGGAGGATGTCTCGTCCGGTCCCATCAGCCGGAAATTCCTGGCCTCGGCGTTCAAGCGGACCACGTCGCGAAGATAGCTTCCGACCGTGCGCGTCGCCTCTCCCACAGTGCCGCCCGGACGCGGTACGTCGAGCGCCAGGCCTTTCCAGTCGGGAAGCACGAGGTCCTGTTTCAGCAGGCCGCCATTGGCGTAGGGGATTGCGCCCATGCGTCGTGACCCCGTAGGTGCCAGCGCCGCGAGCTCCGCCAGGAGATGGCCGCCTTTATCGAACAGTTTTTCCGGCTCGTAACTGCGCATCCAGTCTTCGAGGATCTGGCGGTGCGCCGCATCGCCGCGTGCGTTCGATACCGGTACCTGGTGCGAACGCCAGAAATCCTCGACCTTCTTACCGTCGACCTCTTTCGGCCCAGTCCAGCCCTTTGGGCTGCGCAGCACGATCATCGGCCACAGCGGCCGCTCTCCCTTCCAGCCCGCGGCTCGTGCAGGCTCCTGGATGGAGTGGATCCGGTCGAGCACGGTATCGAGCGTGCGGGCCATCTCCCGATGCATCGCAGCAGGTTCATGACCTTCGACGAAGAAGGTTTCGTAGCCATAGCCGAGGAACAGGCTGCGCAACGCCTCGTCTTCCATGCGGCCGAGGATCGTCGGGCTGGCGATCTTGTAGCCATTGAGATGCAGGATCGGCAGGACGGCGCCGTCGGATGCCGGGTTCAGGAACTTGTTGGAATGCCAGGCCGCGGCGAGCGGACCGGTCTCGGCTTCGCCGTCGCCGACGACGCAGGCGACCACAAGGTTCGGATTGTCGAAGGCGGCGCCGAAGGCATGGACCAGTGCATAACCGAGCTCTCCGCCTTCGTGGATCGAGCCGGGCGTCTCCGGAGCCGCGTGGCTCGGCACTCCGCCGGGAAACGAGAACTGCCGGAACAGCTTTCGCAAGCCGTCTTCGTCCTTGCCGACCTCGGGATAGATCTCGCTGTAGGTCCCCTCGAGCCAGGTGTTCGCGACCATTGCCGGGCCGCCGTGACCCGGACCGCAGATGAACAGAACATCGAGACCACGTTCACGGATGATCCGGTTCAGATGCACATAGATGAAATTGAGGCCGGGTGTCGTGCCCCAATGGCCGAGCAGCCGCGGCTTGATGTGCTCGGGCAGCAAAGGCTCGCGCAAGAGCGGATTGTCGAGCAGATAGATCTGGCCAACCGAAATGTAGTTCGCGGCGCGCCAGTAGCGGTCCATCACATCGATCTGGTCAAGGCCGGTTGTTTGCGCAGTGGTGCGGGCCTCGTCGTTCATGGAAATGCCTCCGGAATACCCTCGTCCGTCGTTATCTGGGGTGGCGTCGCGCCGGAGAAAGGATTTGCCTCGAAATAAGTTTGGGCGGCCGCCAGCGCCGCTTGCCGATCCTGCAACCTGGCGAGCCCGACAAAAGCGGGTCGGTCTTTGGGGAACTTCGGGGCTTGCCAACGGTTAGGAAGGTGCACCGCATTGTATGAATCCAGGCGGACTGCCGAGGCCTTGGGACATGGACCGGCCAAAAGTGCCGTTTGAGCAGCTTGGGCGATTGTGGCGGAGGCCCATAGGAGGAGCAGAAAAATGCTCGATCTCTCCCATGCCCGCAACCAAATGGTCGACATTCACTTAAGCCGCCGTGGCATTCGCGACCGCAATGTCCTTCAGGCGATGCGCGAGGTGCCGCGCGAGGCTTTCGTCGAGCCTGGTTTTGAAGAATTTGCCTATGAGGACGGGCCGCTGCCGATCGCCGAAGGTCAGACGATATCGCAGCCCTACATCGTTGCGTTGATGATCGAAATGGCGGAGATCGGAGCCGGTGACCACGTCCTCGAGGTTGGCACCGGCTCGGGCTATGCGGCTGCCGTAATGAGCCGGATCGTCGAACGCGTCTACACGATCGAGCGCCACGCCGCGTTGGCTGAAACGGCAAGGCAGCGGTTTAAAAAGCTTGGCTACGACAATATCGAAGTCCGCACCGGCGACGGCACCAAGGGCTGGCCCGAGGCGGCACCCTTCGATGCGATCCTGGTTGCGGCCGCCGGGCCCGGCGCACCGCTCGCCCTGCAAGAACAGCTCGACGTCGCCGGCCGGCTTATCATCCCGGTCGGCGACGAATTCGACTCGCAGCGCCTGCTCAAAGTCACCCGGACTGGCGCAGCAACTTACACCGAGGAGGATTTCGGCGGCGTGCGGTTTGTTCCACTGATCGGCGAGCAAGGCTGGGGCGAGCCAGGCAGCGACAGCCAAATAGCGGCCGATCTTCCGCACCGGCATCAGCGCAGAAGCAGCCTGCCGCAGATGATAGCGACCGCCGCCGAACCGCTTCCGGATTTCGACGATCCCGCCTTCGGTGCGCTGTTCGACCGGTTTGCCGACCGCCGCGTCGTCTTGCTCGGCGAAGCCAGCCACGGCACGTCGGAGTTCTACCGCGCGCGCGCCGCGATCACTCGCAGGCTGATCGAGAAGCATGGCTTCACCATCGTCGCGGTCGAGGCCGACTGGCCCGATGCCGCGGCGATCGACCGCTACGTCCGTCACCGGCCACCGCGGCCGGGCGCCGATCCGCCGTTCCAGCGCTTTCCCACCTGGATGTGGCGCAACACCGACGTCGCGGCGTTCGTCGACTGGATGCGAGAGCATAATGAGCGGATCAGGATATCCTCCCGGCGGGCCGGGTTCTATGGCCTCGACATCTACAATATGGGCGGGTCGATCGCGGCGGTCTTGCAATATCTCGACCGGATCGATCCGCAGGCGGCAAGGATCGCACGCGAGCGCTATGGCTGCCTGACGCCGTGGCAGAACGACCCGGCCACCTATGGCCGTGTCGCACTCACCTCCGGCTACCAGAAATGCGAGAAGGCCGTGCTCGAGCAATGCCGGGAACTGCTTTCCAGAGAGCTCGACTATGCGCAGCAGGACGGCATCGATTTCCTCGACGCCACCCAAAACGCCCGCCTGGTCGCCTCCGCCGAACGCTATTACCGCACCATGTATTACGGCGGCGCGCAGTCCTGGAACCTGCGCGACACCCACATGTTCGAAACACTGGAGCACCTGCTGCAGGCCCGCGGCCCGGCCGCCAAGGCGGTGGTGTGGGCACATAATTCCCATATCGGCGATGCCCGCTATACCGAGATGGGGATCGTCAGGGACGAAGTGAACATCGGCCAGCTCTGCCGCCAGCGTTTTGGCGACGAGGTTGCCTTGATTGGGCTCAGCACGCATTCCGGGACGGTGGCCGCCGCCACCGACTGGGACGGCGACATGGAAGTGAAACCGGTTCGTCCTTCCCACAACGACAGCTATGAGCGGCTTTGCCATGACAGCGGCGTCTCGCCTTTCCTGCTCGATTTCGAGCGCGACGACACGCTG
The DNA here is from genome assembly GCF_040318415.1 of Mesorhizobium sp. M1163. Lineage (NCBI taxonomy): Bacteria > Pseudomonadati > Pseudomonadota > Alphaproteobacteria > Hyphomicrobiales > Phyllobacteriaceae > Mesorhizobium > Mesorhizobium sp. M1163. Next base: position 43,606 of record NZ_JAMYMF010000016.1, read on the forward strand.
CGCCAACGGCTTCTGGAGCGCCGGCTGGAACGCTTTATCGGCGTTATCTACCGGCCGGAGACCGAGTTGCACAGCCACTATGCGGATGCCTCGCTCGCCCGCCAGTTCGATGCTTTCGTCTGGTTCGATGAAACCAGTGCCGTGACGCCGCTTGGGCCGGAACATGCGGGGACAGGCCTTCCCGAGACCTATCCTTTCGGGCTGTAGCGAATTTGGACCCTGGGGGAAGCGGAAAATCGAAAGAAGGACGTCACCAATGGCCGGAAAGAAGACTCATGAGCAGCAATTGCGCATCATCGAAGAGCGCGAGAACACGAAAAACGCTGGCAAGGATTTCGACGCGGAAGCGGATTTGAAAAAGACCAGGCAAGAGCGCGAGGCGTTCCGGCGCGGTGCCGAGCTCAGATCGGACCCCAAGGACATTGCCGATCCCGACGACCGCAACATCATCCGCGGCGAGCACCAGGAAAGCGCCCACAACAAGCATCGCGCCGACCGCTGAAACGGCGGGATCGCTTAACGTTAAGACAGTATGGCGCCGGTTCCCGTTCCCCGATCTGACGGATGCAGCGTTCGTGGCCGCAAATTGGCTGACGAGGGCGCCGTCTTGATCCCCTCGGCGCTATTCAGCAAAAAATGTCGCGGCGACAGCAATTGAGACGAGGCTCAGCATCGCCAGGCCTGCCCTGGCGACATGCGAAGTCTCCCAGACGTTGCGCAAATCTCTCCAGTCGCCGGTCTGCTTTCGAGAAAACATTGAAAAAAACGTCGCGGCTGATTGCGGCATGGCAACGTCTTGCACCCAGAAATTATTGACGGGATGCGTGACCAACCAATAGGTCGCATGTTCCGCCAGCAGGAAGACAAGCGCCGCCAAGGTCCACCAGAATCGAGCGCTTGGATAAGGCGTCAGGTAGAGCAGGATGGCGAGTGCAATGATGCCGCCGATCTCGGCAAACCCGCCGATCGTGAAGCCGGGATAGTAGATCGCCTGCACTGATTTGTAGGTAGCCTCCTTGAGGCGCAACTTGCCCGGCAACTCCAAAGCGTGCGCAAGCGACAGCGCCATCGTGACAGCGACCAGAAGAAGGGCGGCGATCATCAATACGCGCATGTTCCTGCTCCCTGACCACAGCGTGGTTGGTGATCCGGTAAAGGCGACGCCACCCGACTTCCCTGCAGGCCGGTTCGGTCATTCCCCGATCTGGCTGGTCGACCGTTCGTGGAGTGTGGCGCCGGTCTGCGCGTCGACCGCGACCATGCTGACCTCGTAGCCCCAGAGCTTGCGGATATGGCGCAGCGTGGCGTCACGGCTGCCGCCTTCCAGCACGATGCCGTCCTTGACCTTGTGCTGCAGGCGCAGATGCCGGTCGCCGAGCAGGTCCACGTCCACCACCTGGATGTCCGGCCGGCTGGCGCCGATGTCGTAGCTGTGGGCGAGTGCGGCGCGGACGCTCTCGTAGCCGCGCTCATTGTGTATCGAGGCGACTTCGTAATGCGGGTCGTTGGCGGCATCGGCAAGGACAAAGAACCGCCATTTCCGTATCAGGGTAGGGCTCAGATACTGGCGGATGAAGGACTCGTCGCGATGGTTGGCCCAGGCGTCCAGCAAGGTCTGGCGCCAGTCGCCATTGCCGGCGATATCGGGAAACCAGTCGCGGTCCTCAGCCGTCGGCGCGGTCGAGATGCGCTGGATGTCCTGCATCATGTCGAGACCCAGCGCGTAAGGATTGATACCGGAAAAGCGCGGATCGTCGAACCCTGGCTGGAAGATCACGTTCGAATGGTTGCGCAGGATTTCCAGCATGGCACCTTCGCCGATCAGGCCGCGGTCGAACAAAAGGTTCATCAGCGTGTAATGCACGAAGGTGGCGCAGCCCTCGTTCATCACCTGCGTTTGCCGCTGGGGATAGAAATACTGCGCGATCACGCGGACAATTCGGATGACCTCACGCTGCCAGGGTTCCAGGATCAGGCTGTTCTTTTCCAGGAAATAAAGCAGGTTTTCCTCGGGCAGCTTGAGCGATTTCTTGCGCTCCGCCATTGTATCCGTCTCGCGGGGCTTGGTGCCGTCCTTCGAAGGCGGCAGCGTGCGCCATAGGTCGTTGTAGGAACGCTCCTCGTATTCCAGGCGCTCGCGAACGCCCTCGCGCTGCTTTTCCGACGACAGTTTCGGCGGCCGGTGATATCTGAACACGCCCTGTTCCATCAGCGCATGTGCGGCATCGAGGATCTCTTCCACCGCATCGACGCCATGCCGCTCCTCACAGCGGGCAATGTAGCCTTTGGCAAAGTCCAGATAGCTGAGGATGGCGCTGGCATCCGTCCACTGCTGGAACAGATAATTGTTCTTGAAGAAATGGTTATGGCCGAGTGCCGCGTGCGCCGTCACCAGGGCCTGCAGGGCCATGGTGTTTTCTTCCATCAGATAGACGATGCAGGGATTGGAATTGATGACCAGTTCATAGGCCAGCCCCCGCCCGCCTTTGCGATAAAGCAATTCCTGGTAGAGGTAGTGCTTGCCGAACGACCAGTGCCGGTACATCAGCGGCATGCCGACCGAGGAATAGGCGTCGAGCATCTGTTCGGACGAGATGATCTCCATCTGCACCGGATAGACATCGAGGTGGAGCTCTTCCGTGGCGACCGCCTCGATGGTCTCGTAAGCGCGCGACAGCGTCCTGAAATCCCAGTCGGAACCGGAAAACAGCAATCCGGATTTGCTCGCCATCAGCCCACTCTTTCACCGCTCTTTTGATAACCCGGCTGTCTGGCGAAGAGTTGGCGGAAAACCGGGTAGATGTCGGCCGCCGTGGCGATGCGGCTCATCTGGAAATTCGACCATCTCAGCTTGACCGCACTGTAGGCACGCCACAGCGACGTGCCGTTGTCGGTGGCGCCGAAGATGTGGCTCTCGCGCTCGTCGAGGATCTCGACATAGGCAAAATACTGGCAAAGCCGCATGATCTGTTCGTCAAGAAGGGTGATGCAGCGCTCCGAATCGGTGACGAAATTGTCGCCGTCCGAGGCCTGGGCGACATAGATGTTCCATTCTCGGCTGGGATAGCGTTGCTCGACGATGCGGTGCATCTCCTCGAGCGCCGTGGAAACCACCGTGCCGCCGCTCTGGGTGTTGTAGAAGAAGGTCTCCTCGTCCACCTCCTGCGCCTCGTGCGTGTGGCGAATGAAGACGACCTCGGTCCGGTCATAGCGCCGTTTCAGGAACAGGTGCAGCAGCACGAAGAAGCGCTTGGCCAGATCCTTCTCGCGTTCGCCCATCGAACCGGACACGTCCATCAGGCAGAACATCACCGCATTGGCGTTCGGCACCGGCTGGGCGTCGAAGCGGTTGAAGCGGATATCGACCGGATCGACAAAGGCGATCCGCTTGCGGCGGCGCTCCAGCCGCTCAAGCTCTTCCTGCAGCGCCACGATGCGCTGCCGCATCTCGGTGTTTTGCGGCTTCGCCTCCAGCGTCGCGATCTCCTGCGCGACAGCGTCGACCGCCTCCTGCTTGGGACGCCTGAGCGCTATGCGGCGGCCATGGCTGTTGCGCATCGTGCGCCCGACATTGATGTTGGTCGGCGAGCCGGTCGCGGCGAAGCCGGCCCGGCGCGGCTTGAAGGCGAGGATCTCCTTGAGGTTGAGCTTGACCATATCAGGCAGTTCGAGGTCTTCGAAAAAGAGGTCGAGCACCTCTTCGCGCGACAGCACGAAACGGAAATCGTCCTCGGATTCGGTTCTCCCCGGGGCGGATCCCATGCCGCCGCCCTGGCCGGGCTTGGGCAGCCGGTCGCCGGGGGCAAACTGCTTGTTACCGGGCAGGACGTGCTGGCGGCTGCCGCTGTTCCGGGCATCGTTGAAACTCGGCTCGCCGGTGCCTCGCGCCGGCATCGAAACGGCATGCTCGGCATCCACGTCGGCGATCTTGCCGGTGCGGATCTGATCGCGGATGGTGCGCTTCAACTCTTCGCGCGCCCGCCGCAGGAAACGCTGCCGGTTGCCGAGGCTTTTGTCCTTCGGGTTCAGTCGGCGATCGATGAAGATCGGCATATGTTACCCCGGGCTGGCTTCAACCCGCCTTGTTCACCCGCATGTACCAGTCCACCAGCCGGCGGACCTGGCGCTCGGTGTAACCGCGCTGGATCATTCGCTGCACGAATTCGGTATGCCGCTTCTCCGTCACGCTGTCCTGCTTGGAGCCGAAGCTGATCACCGGCAGCAGATCTTCGACCTGCCCGAACATCCGCTTCTCGATGACTTCGCGCAGCTTTTCATAGCTTGTCCATGATGGGTTGCGGCCATGGTTTCTGGCCCGCGCGCGCAGCGTGAACTTCACCACTTCGTTGCGGAAGTCCTTGGGATTGGCGATGCCGGCCGGCTTTTCGACCTGCGACAGTTCATTGTCCAAAACCTCGCGATTGAGGATCTGGCCGGTATCGGTATCCTTGTAGTCCTGATCCTCGATCCAGGCATCGGCATAGGCGATGTAGCGGTCGAACAGGTTCTGGCCGTATTCGCTGTAGGATTCCAGATAGGCCTTCTGGATCTCGTGGCCGATGAACTCGGCATAACGGGTGGCCAGCTCCGACTTTATGAAATCGAGATAGTCCGCCTCGGTTTCCTTCGGGAACTGCTCGCGCTTGATCGCCTCTTCCAGGATGTACATCAGATGCACCGGATCGGCCGCCACCTCTTCGGTGTCGTAGTTGAAGGTCTGCGACAGGATCTTGAAGGCGAAGCGAGTGCTGACGCCGGTCATGCCTTCATCGACACCGGCCGCGTTTCGGTACTCCTGGACCGACTTCGCCTTGGGATCGGTTTCCTTGAGGTTCTCGCCGTCATAGACGCGCATCTTGGTGTAGAGAGGCGAATTGTCGTGTTCGGCCAGGCGGGTCGAAACGGTGAACCGGCTGAGGATATCGAGCACTTCCGGAGCGCACGGGCTGGAGGCCAATTCGCTTTCGCGCAACAGCTTCTCGTAGATCTGCCGCTCTTCGGTGACCCGCAGGCAATACGGCACCTTGACCACCAGGATGCGGTCGAGGAACGCCTCGTTGTTCTTGTTGTTCTTGAACTGCAGCCATTCCGATTCGTTGGAATGGGCAACGATGATGCCCTGATAGGGGAAGGCGCCGAAATTCTCGGTGCCGTTGTAGCTGCCTTCCTGGGTCGCAGTCAGCAGCGGATGCAGCACCTTGATCGGCGCCTTGAACATCTCGACGAATTCGAGCAGTCCTTGCGTCGTCCGGTTCAGCCCGCCGCTATAGGAATAGGCGTCGGGATCGGACTGGCTGAAGTTTTCCAGCTGCCTGATGTCGACCTTGCCGACCAGGGCCGAAACGTCCTGGTTGTTCTCGTCGCCCGGCTCGGTCTTGGCGATGCCGATCTGGCGCAGCCTGGACGGCATCAGCTTGACGACGCTGAATTTGGAGATGTCGCCGGACAATTCGTCGAGGCGCTTGGCCGCCCAGGGCGAGATCAGGCCGTTCAGCCGCCGCCGGGCGATGCCGTATTTGTCCTCCAAAAGGTCGCCCATGCGGTCGGGGTCGAACAGCCCGAGTGGCGATTCGAAGACCGGGCTGACCTGGCCGCCGACCTTCAGCGTATAGATCGGACGCTGCTCCATCAGCCTTTTCAACTGCTCCGCAAGCGAGGACTTGCCGCCGCCGACCGGGCCAAGGAGATAGAGGATCTGCTTGCGTTCCTCGAGCCCTTGCGAGGCATAGCGGAAATAACCGGCGATACGCTCGATCGTATCCTCCATGCCGTAAAAGTCGGCGAAGGTCGGATAGATCTTGATCGTCCGGTTCGAAAAAATACGGCCGAGCCGCTCGTCCTTGCTGGTATCGACAAAGGTCGGCTCGCCGATCGCCTCGACCATCCGCTCGGGCGCCGAGGCGTACATCGACTTGTCCTCGCGGCAGGCAAGCAGATATTGCTGGAGGCTTATCTCCTCCTGCGCCGCATTCTTGTAAACCTCGGAAAACAGATCGAAGACGTCGGATTGATTCTCACGCATGGTATTCCTAGCCCCGGAGCCGGTGTGGCTGCACGTTTGTCTCTTGAACAACCAAATGTCGGAAAGCCCTTGTGGTTCCCTTCACTTTGCAGAGAGTGCCTGTGACCGAATGATAAGACTCTAGATAAGAGCATCCTGCATGCCGACAAGGCGTGGAACGTCCTGCTCGAGGCACAAAATCCTGAATCACGCCACGCCGTGCGGGCGACCTCCGACAAGACGGAGGAACGGTTCTGGTCCTTCCCGGTTGTGAGGGAAAGGAGACGGTTCGATGTTTGAGACTAGTTTGTGGTTGCTCGTTGTTGCAGGCGGTCCACTGCTGCTGGCAATCCTGATCGCCTACGCCCTGCTCACCCAGCGCCGTCGCGGCCCGGCGGAGCGCAGGGAAAGCGACCGCGCGACCGAGCGCCTGTACCAGGAAAAGAAGGACTGACCGGCGGGATCGCAGCTCAGCTGCCGGCAACCGCCAGCCCGGCCACTTTTTCGGCGCGCAGCAGCATGCCGAACAGGTCACGCGGCTCATCGGGATCGGCCAGAAGGTCTAGTTCCTCGTAAAGGCCGGTCCGCTGAAGCTGATCGCGGACGTAGCGCAGCGCGGAAAAATCCTCGATCGCAAAGCCGACGGAATCAAACAGCGTGATCTGTCCGGCGTCCGTCCGGCCTGCTGCCTTTCCTGTCATCACCTGCCACAATTCGGTGATCGGATGGTCCGCATCGAGCTGCTGGCTCTCGCCTTCGATGCGCGTCTGCGGCGGATATTCGACGAAAATATTCGAGCGCAGCAGAATGTCGCGATGCAGCTCGGTCTTGCCCGGGCAGTCGCCGCCGACCGCGTTGATGTGCACGCCGGACCCGACCATGTTGTCGGTCAGGATTGTTGCCGATCGCTTGTCGGCGGTCACCGTGGTGATGATCTGTGCACCTTCAACGGCCTCCTGCGCCGACGCGCAGAGCTTGATGTCGAAACCCATGCCGGCAAGGTTCTTCATGCATTTGGTCGAGGCCGCCGGGTCGATATCGTAGAGGCGCAGCCTGTCGACGCCAAGCAGCGCCTTGAACGCAATAGCCTGAAATTCCGATTGCGCGCCGTTGCCGATGATCGCCATGCATCTGGCGGCCCCGGGAGCGAGGTATTTCGCCGCGACCGCCGAGCTGGCCGCCGTTCGCAGGGCAGTCAGGATGGTCATTTCCGAAAGCAGCATCGGATAGCCGTTGCCGACATCGGCAAGCACGCCGAAAGCGGTCACGGTCTGGCGGCCGTCACGCGTGTTCTTCGGATGCCCGTTGACGTATTTGAAGCCGTAAAGCTGCCCGTCGCTGGTCGGCATCAGCTCGATGACGCCGTCAATGCTGTGCGAGGCGACGCGCGGCGTCTTGTCGAACAGCTCCCAACGCCTGAAATCCTCTTCGATATAGGCGGCAAGCTCGACCAGGAAGCGCTCGATGCCGATGGCAAGCACCAGCTTCATCATGCGGTCGACGCTGACGAACGGAACGATGTTCAAATTGACGGTCATGGCTCAGAACCCCCTCGTCGGGCGATCCATGATCCGCCGGCCCATCAGGCTTGCGGTCAGGTCGACCAAAAGCGTGGCGGTGCGGCCGCGCTCGTCGAGAAAAGGGTTGAGTTCGACCAGGTCGAGACTGGTGACGAGCCCGCTGTCATGCAGCATTTCCATCGCCAGATGCGCCTCGCGGAAGGTGGCGCCGCCGGGAACGGTGGTGCCCACCGCCGGCGCGATCGACGGGTCGAGAAAATCGACATCGAGGCTGACATGGAGCATGCCGTTGGCGGCGCTCACCCGTTCGAGAAAGGCGCGAAGCAGTTGCGCGATGCCGTGCTCGTCGATCGAACGCATGTCGTGGACCGTCACGCCGGCTCTGCGCAACGCATCCCGTTCCGCCAGGTCCACGCTGCGGATTCCCAGCGCGCATATGCGAGCCGGGTCCACCTGCGCCGCGAGGCGGGGGAAATAGCCCTCGAAGCCGGGCTGCCCGCTGGCATAGGCCAGCGGCACGCCATGCAGATTGCCGCTGGTCGTCGTGTCGAGCGTATGAAAATCGGGGTGGGCGTCGAGCCACAGCACGAAGAGCGGCCGGCCGGCATTCGCTGCCCGGCGGGCAATGCCGGCGAGCGTGCCGGCCGAAATGCTGTGGTCGCCGCCGAGAAAGATCGGCATTGCGTCGGCGCTCGCAGCATAGGCGGTTTCGCTGATCGCTGCCGTCCAGGCGGCGATTTCCGGCAGCGCCTTCACCACCGCGTTGCCGTGTACGACAGGGCGCATGTCGGCAGGGACAATCGTTCCGAGGTCGGTCAGCGTATGGCCAAGCTCGGTCAGCGCGCCGGCCAGACCGGCCGTGCGCAGCGCGCTCGGCCCCATCTCGCAGCCCATCCTGCCTGAGCCGGCCTGGATCGGAGCCCCAACGATCGTGCAATGCATTCTCATACCCCACCAAATTGCGATGCTTTAGTGAAGCCCGCATCGCTGGCAGAATGAACATGTCAAATTGGCAAATTTGTTGAAGTGCCTTATCATAGTGGCAGCATCTACTTCCGTTGTGAGCAATCATGGACCGGCTCGACGAGCAGATCATCACCTCTTTGCGGCATGACGCCCGGCGCAGCATTTCCGACCTTGCCGTTAGCCTGGGTGTCTCCCGGGCAACGGTAAGGTCCCGGATCGAGCGACTTGAAAGAGACGGCGTCATCGTCGGCTACACCGTCATTCTACGCGCCGACGCAGTCGATCAGCGGGTGCGTGGCATCATGATGATCGAAATCGAAGGCCATGCCGCAGATCGCGTCATCCGGGCGCTGGGCGGCTTCTCCGAGGTCTCGACGATCCACACCACCAATGGCCGTTGGGATCTGGTGATAGAACTCGGAACCCAGACGCTGAGCGAGTTCGATGCGGTGCTGAGACGTATCCGCCTGATCCCCGGAATTACCGGCAGCGAAACAAGCCTGCTCCTGGCAACGCCGCGCACCACCAAAGCGCGGCTGTGACCTTCGCCCGTGACCTGTAGCGGTAACGAAGCTACGGAACCTTCAATTGCCGCCGCGGTTAGAGCAATTCCAGGAAAAGCGTGGAACGATTTTCCGTTCGGAATTGCGTCAAAACAAAAACATTGAGCGGTTCGGCGTTTCCGCGAAACCGTTCCAAGCCCACACAGGCCTTCTTCGAGGGAGAACAAGCATGGCTCACGCCCAGCAAGAACTCGTCGAATTCGTTATCAGCAAAGCCTTCAATCCGGTCATGCGGGCCAAACCCGACGGAAAATCCGATGCCGAGCGCAAGATGCTCGAACATGTCCAGCAGGCCACGAAGACCGAGATCGAGCGCTATCGCCGTTACGGCTCGGCTGAGGAGGTCGCGACCAATTTCAAGCGCGACCTGAATTCCGACGCTGCCAAAAAGTTGCACGCCCAGCTGCGACGCCTGCATCTGCCGACGATCGAGCACATTCGCGACGACTTCGAGGACAAGGCCCGCGCGTTAGGCGTCAAGGCCTCGCCGTAGATCCGCGACCGGTCGTCCTCGGTGACGTCCGTCCGGTTGTCATCACAATCCGTCCTTGGTCGGAGGCCACCCTGACCGAACCGTCTCGGGGATGTTGTCCGACGTCAGCTCGCCCCGATTGAGCTTTCAATCGCTTCACCGGCTTCGCTCTCGTCGAGACCGGAAAGCGGCAACCCGCCGACCACGACGGCTTCGTCGCTCTCGCTGTCATAGACCTCCCAGAGGCCTTCCGGATCCTGTCGTTTGTCGCAGGGCATGGCCACTCCTCCAGGCAACGCCGCTATTGTACGGCTGCTACCCATTTCAGGGCCTGAGCCTTTTCGTCTTCCGGGAACACCCGCGCCTCGATTTGCGGAAACAGCGCGTCCGTCATTTCCGTGGCTGCCTTGATCCACTGCTTGTCGGAAATCACGGCGGCACGTTTGAAGCGGTGGAGCTCGCGGAGTTTGCTCAGCCCATACTGCAGGTCGCGCCGTAAGGCGCCAGCCGTCATGTCTTCGAAATCGGTAAGGTCAGTCAGGACGCCGATGTCCTTGTGGTCGCTCAGTTTCGCTTCGATGGCCGGGATGATTTTTTCGTAGTCCTCCGCCGTCACAGTGCCGGCGACACGAAAGGCAGCGACGTTTTGGGGAGCGGAAATCATCTCGATCATTTTTTCCTCCGGTTTCTGAATGGCTGGCTGCCTGAAACAAACTCGGGCCATTCGCGGATGTCCCCTGCCAAAAGCGTGTTCACTTCGACCTAAAATGACGATCGGCTGGCTTCCTGACGGGTTCTCGGATCGCCTGCGTGACGACGGTATAACGCGTGATTTGGCCCTCCACGGGGTCCTCTCCGTGGAAGTGGATTTCTGCATCCAGCGGCATCTGCGCGGTGTTGCCGAATTGCTTGACCGCGCACGCATGCACGAGCTGTACGTCGGGGTCACGCGTCATGGCCTCCATTGCCGCAAGCTCTGCCGTGCTGCTGCCGCCGATCCGCCAGCTGGCTTCCAGCACACCCGATCGCCAGATGCCCGAGGAATCGACACCTTGGCCGATGTCGTAGTTGCGCCTCGAGGCGAAGAATCCGGGATGGCCAAGCATCGCCGCGTCGTAGGTCCTCGCCTGCGCCACAGCCAAAGTCAGCGCCGGAGACAGCTGCAGCCTGTCGAGCGCTTCCCATCCGCCGCGCGCGACGACCAGATCGGATCCGCCGTAAACGGGCTGTCCGGCATTGTCGGCGGTCATCCGCTGCACGCCGTAATAGCTGACCGATGTTCCGTCGATCGCGGTTCTGCCAATGCTCAGCGTGACAATGTCGCGAAGCTCCGTTTCGAGAACAAGCCCGTATTCGCTTAGGTCGGAGGATGGATATCGTTCCAGCAGCCTTTCGATATCGGCGACCGTCGCGGCGGTGTGCTGGTCGCGGCCCCGCGAAGCGCGCGGTGGCTTGAACCGGACCAGCCCGAGCTGCAGCAGACGTTCCGCTGCGCGCAGCGCGTCATCGCGTGAAAATGCGGTGTAGCCGGGCAGTACGGCCGCGCCGACGGCGCTGCCGAAGCCGGCTGGCCAATCTTTTGGCCGTGCCGCCGACCCGTCCACCAGCTCGTGGGTTATGGCCTTGGTGGTTGCGAGGCGCCAGGGCACCACACCGCCGAAGAGGTCGTCGGGCCCGTTGATGCCCAGTTGGACCGCATCGGCGGCAAGCAGGCTGTCGTCCGGCACGAAATACAGCCCGCCGTTGTCACCGCCCCAGTCACGCAGGCCCTGGCGGAAGGAAAATCCCTTCAACGCCGCAATCGTGCGCGCGACGGCAGCGACGGTCTCCCACTCGTGGGCATAGATGGTCTCGCCGCCCGGCGCGGAGAACGCGACCACAACACCTTTTGCTCCGCCCGGTTGTGTGCCGCTTAGCCCGGTCATGTCGCGCCGCCCTTCGTCCATTGCCGAGCCCATTGCCGTTATTCCGCGGCGATGCGTCCGAACCGAAAAACCCGCTTCCTCGGCGAATGTTCCGGGCAACGGCCGGCTATCCGGTTGACCAGGGCGGCGACCGGAACATCGGCGGCTCATGGTTTTTATGCGGGAGCCTCAGACAGGGTGGATGTGCTCAAGGAGGCCGCGCCCCGCGCCCTGGGAGAGGCCGAGGTCGTCGGCACATTCGAACGGGCTTGAGACCGAGCTCGCTGTCGCATGAACTGCGGCCAACGGCCGGAACTGTCACTAGCGGTTCATGTTCATGATCGCGTTCATTGGCATCAAATTGTGGTCGAGGTTGGCCATGATCCAGATCGAGCCGCCGATCACCAGGACGACGATCAGCACGCCGAAGGCAAGCGCCAGGGCGTTGTTGGTGTTGTCCGGTCCCGTCGTGATGTGCAGGAAGAAGACGAGATGCACGCCCATCTGCGCGATCGCAAGGACGACCAGCGCCACGGGAATGCCGGGTGCCCATATCAGGTTCGTTCCGAGCAACCAGAACGAGGCGATGGTCAACAGCGTTGCCAGCCCGAGGCCGATCACATAGCCGCGTAACCCGGATCCGACCTCGGCGTCGCCGAGGTATTCGTCACCCGGCGCCGTATCGATGTCGTAGCGCTCCAGGCCATCGGTGTCGCGCCGTTGCGCATGGCGGTCGTCAGCATTGCTCATCGACTTGCTCCCAGGAGATAGACCACAGTGAACAGGGCGACCCAGATGATGTCGAGGGCGTGCCAGAACAGGCTGAAGCACATGAAACGCCGAAGAATATCGTCGCGGAATCCCTTGGCGAAGATCTGCGCCATCATCGTGAGCAGCCACAGCAGCCCCGCCGTCACGTGCAGGCCATGGCATCCCACCAGCGTGAAGAACGCCGACAGGAAAGCACTGCGCGTCGGTCCGGCATCGCGGGCAATCATATGCGCGAACTCGCGCAGCTCGAGCAGGATGAAGCTGGCGCCGAGCACGAAAGTGACAGCCATCGCAACATAGAACCAGGAGCTTCGCCGCGCGGTCACGGCGAGGCTGGCGAGACCGCAGGTAAAGCTCGACAACAGCAGGGCCGCCGTCTCGATCGCGACGTTGCGCAGGTCGAACAGCTCGGCTCCGCTTGGTCCGCCCGCCGTCTTGCCCGCCAGCACGGCGTAGGCCGCAAAGAAGGCCGAGAACATCACGATGTCGCTCAGAAGGAAGATCCAGAAGCCGTAGCCGACGACGATCCGGATCGGTGCCGGTCCGCCGTCGCCATGGCCGGGGGCATGGCCGTGCCCGCGATGGCCGAGGTGGTAGGGGTCACGCTCTCGAACGTCGATCGCGGTCATGGCCTTGGCCCCGTATACGTGGCCAGCGCCTCGCGGCGGGCACTTCGGTTGGCGCGGTCGATCCGGGCGACTTCGGCGGCAGGAATGACGTATTCGGGTATGTCGCGCCACGCGAATACGACGAAGGTGGCGAAAGCACCGAGCGCGCCGAGCGCCACCATCCACCAGATGTGCCAGATGAGGGCGAAACCCATCACGGTCGCAAAGAAGGCGCAGATGAACCCGGTGGGGCTGTTGCGCGGCATCTCGATCGGCTCGTATTCAGGCTCGTCGCGCAGCCGGTTTTGCTCGCGTGCCCGCTGCTTGATGCTCCAGTAGGGCTCTTCGCCCTCGACATGCGGAAGCGCGGCGAAGTTGAAGACCGGCGGCGGCGAGGGCGTGGCCCATTCCAGCGAACGCCCGTCCCAGGGATCTCCGGTGGCGTCGCGAAGCGCCGCGCGCCGCCGAATGCTGACGACGAGCTGAATGATCTGCGCGACCACGCCGGCGGTGGTGATTAACATGCCGGCGCCGGCAACCAGCACCCAGGGATACCAAGCCGGCACATCGAAATGCTGCATGCGGCGGGTCATGCCGAGCAGGCCGACGGCGTAGAGCGGCACGAAGGTGGCGTAGAAGCCGATCAGCGTCAGCCAGAAGGCCAGCTTGCCCCAGCCCTCGTGCAGCCGGAAGCCGAATGCCTTGGGAAACCAGTAGGTATATCCCGCGAAGGCGCCGAACAGCACACCGCCGATGATGACGTTGTGAAAATGCGCCACCAGGAACAGGCTGTTGTGGAGCAGGAAATCGGCCGGCGGCACGGCCAGCAACACACCCGTCATGCCACCGATGACGAACGTCACCATGAAGCCAAGCGACCACAGCATCGGCGTCGCGAAGCGGATGCGGCCGCCATACATGGTGAACATCCAGTTGTAGATCTTCACGCCGGTACCGACAGCGATGATGCTGGTGGCGATGCCGAACGCGGCATTGACGTCAGCACCGGCGCCCATGGTGAAGAAGTGGTGCAGCCACACCATGAAGGAGACGATGCAGATGAAGAGCGTCGCGGCCACCATCGAGCGGTAGCCGAACAGCGGCTTGCTGGAGAAGGTGGAGATGACCTCCGAGAAGATGCCGAACGCCGGCAGGACGAGGATGTAGACCTCGGGATGGCCCCAAGCCCAGATCAGGTTCACGAACATCAGCATGTTGCCGCCGGCTTCGTTGGTGAAGAAATGAAAGCCGAAATAGCGGTCGAGCGTCAGCATCGCGAGCGTGGCGGTGAGGATCGGGAAGGCGGCGACGATGAGCAGGCTGGCGGCGAGTGAGGTCCAGCAGAACATCGACATGCTGAGGTAGCTCATGCCGGGCGCCCGCATCTTCAGGATCGTGGTGACGAAATTGATGCCGGTGAGCAGCGTTCCGACGCCCGCTATCTGCACCGCCCACAGATAATAATCGACGCCGACGCCCGGCGAATAGGCAGTCTCGCTGAGCGGCGGATAGGGCAGCCATCCGGTGCGCGCGAATTCGCCGATCACCAGCGAGATGTTGACCAGCAGCGCACCGGTGGCGGTGAGCCAGAAACTCACCGAGTTGAGCGTTGGAAAGGCAACGTCGCGGACGCCGAGCTGCAGCGGCACGACCAGGTTCATCAGGCCGATGACGAACGGCATCGCCCCGAAAAAGATCATGATGGTGCCGTGGGCGGAAAAGACCTGGTTGAAGTGGTCGGGCGGCAGATAGCCGGGCGCCTGGAAGGCGAGGGCCTGCTGGGACCGCATCATGACGGCGTCGCTGAAGCCGCGCAGCAGCATCAGCAGCGCCAGCAGCGTGTACATGACGCCAATCCGCTTGTGATCGACACTGGTGATCCATTCGCGCCACAGATAGGGGAAATGGCCGGCCAGGAAGACCCAGGCCAGCACGCCGAGGATTGCCAGGGCGACGACCGCCGAGGCGATCATCGGCAGAGGCTGATCGAACGGGATGACGTCCCAGCTCAATTTTCCGAGCATTGTCAGCCTCCTGTCTTGGGCGATACGCTCGGCTCGGGGCGACCGGCCTGGGGGCCGGGCGCGGGCGGAACGCCCTGCGTCGCGATTTCATGGAAAAGGTCCGGCTCGACCGAGCGATAGGTCGAAGGCGGCACGTCCAGGCTCTGTCTGGCCAGTTCCTGGTAGCTGGCTTTGTCGAGTGCCTGGCCCTGGCTTCGCGCCGAATTGACGAACGCGTCGAAGGCGTCCACCGCGACGGCATGCAGCACGAATTGCATGCCTGGAAAGCCGTCGCCGCTGAAATGGGCCGACCGCCCATAGAATTCGCCCGGCTGATCCGCCTGCAGGTGAAGCTGCGTCGTCATGCCGTTCATCGTGTAGATCATGCCGCCGAGCTGAGGCACGAAGAACGCATTCATGACACTTGCCGAGGTAAGCGAGAAATGCACCGGCCTGCCCGCCGGCACCACGAGCTGGTTGATGCTCGCGACATTCTGCTCGGGGTAGATGAACAGCCATTTCCAGTCGAGCGAGACGACCTGCACCTCAAGCGGCTTTTGCTGGGAATCCAGCGGCTTCATTGGATCGAGGTCATGCGACCCGATCCAGATGATGCCGCTCAGAAACAGGATGACGAGGATGGGGATCGACCAGACCACCAGTTCGATGCGTCCGGAATAGGCCCATTCCGGCAGATACCGCGCTCTTGTGTTGGTCTCCCGGAACCACCAGGCAAAGCCGAGCGTCGCCACGATCGTCGGGATGACGATGGCCAGCATGATGGCAACCGAATTGAGCAGGATCGTCCGCTGCGCCGCCCCCACCGGCCCTTGCGGGTCGAGCACGCCGCCCTGGCACCCGGCAAGCAGCCCGGCAAGAAGCATCGTCGCGCCGACGCGGCCGGGACGGATAGCGGCACAGTTTCGAACGATCGCCCTCAGCAACATGAGATCTCGCCGTTTCCTGTTGCAGGCAGCGTGGCTGCCAACCCCGAATGTGCGCGCCGGTGTGCTCCTGGCGACAGTTTCTTCACGCGCGCGGCTCCGGCTGGCAGAACCACATGCGGCGGATGTCATCGTTAAGCGGTCGACCTGTCGAGAACCCCTCCAAACCCTAGAAACCAGAGGCAAATCCTAGCAAACCAGAGCCAAATCTTAAGAAACCAGAAACAGTACCCCAGATCGAAGTTATCGCCAGAAACGTGGCGAATGCCAAGGCGGTAAACCGGTTCATGGCCGCGCTCACAGTTGGTCCATTTCGTCCGCTCCCTGCGACTCGGCGCTGAATCCAGTGACGCTGCCCAATGATGCTGCTCAAAAATGTTGCGCCAACCGAACGAATGTTCGTCGCGAAAGTTCCAAAAAGCCAGACCCGTCGCAGCCTTTGGTTGAAGGCCGGCGACAATGCGATGCGCACCAGCGGCGGTTGGGGCGGTTTCCCTGCCAAACGAAGTCGAGACTGGTTTTGCGTATGTAAAAATTACTTGTCTAGGTGAAAATAGTTGCTACTAATCGGCTGGGTGGTTCAGGGAGGAATTTCGGGCATGACAAGACTGCGCGGTCTCGCGTGGGATCACCGACGCTGCTGGGGTCCGCTCGACGCCAGCATCGGGCCGTATTGTGCCGCCAATCCCGGTCTTGAGATCGAATGGGACCGCCGCAGCCTCTACGAGTTCGGCGAGGGCGCGCTTGGTCCGGTGCTCGGCGCCTATGATCTTGTCGTGTTCGACCATCCGTTCATCGGCGATATTGCCGAAGGCGGGCTGATGGTGCCGTTCGATTTGTCGGCTGAGCAGCGCCGCGGCTTCGAACGGGATTCGGTCGGCGCATCCTGGCAATCCTACGCAAGGGACGGGCGCCAATGGGCGTTGCCGATCGATGCTGCCTGCCAGGTTGCCTCGTATCGCCCCGATCTCCTGGAGCGCTACGGGCCGCTGCCGCGCAGCCATGACGAGGTGCTGGAGCTCGGCCGGCGCGCCTTGAAGGACGGCAAATGGCTTGGGCTGCCGTTGGTGCCGACTGACGCCATGTGCCTGCTTTTGACGCTGGGCGAACCGCGGGAAGACGGCGACGAGTTCATTGCCAGGGAAAAAATCGAGCAGGCCGTTGGGCAATTGCGCCAGCTTGCGGCGCTGTCGCATCCGGACTCGCCGAAATGGAACCCGATCCGCTGCTACGATCATATGATCGCGCATGACGATGTGGTCTACGTGCCGTTCGCCTTCGGCTATGTGAACTATGCCTTCAAGGCAGACAGGCCGTATCTGCGCTTCGCCGATGTGCCGACGCCGCGATCCGCCGGCGCCTTGCTCGGCGGCGCCGGCATCGGCGTCAGCACGCAATCGCAACACAAACAGGCAGCCATCGACTACGCGCTGTTTCTGTGCTCGCCCGGCTATCAGCGCGACGACTATGTGAAATCCGGCGGACAGCCGGGGTCGCTGGCGGCGTGGCAGGATACCGAGGTCAACGCGCTCTCGGGCGGCTTCTTCGCCTCGACGCTGGCGACCATCGAAGCCTCCTATCTACGCCCGACCCATCCGGGCTTCATCAGCTTCTTCCGCCAATGCGCCCCTCATGCCGCGGCGGCGCTCGCCGGCGAATTGCAGGCGGCCGAGTTGGCAGACCGGCTGAACCGGATCTATCGCGAGACCAGGCATGGCCAGCCGCAATGGAGCGTCGCGTAATGGCCGCCGATATTGCTCAGATCGTCGACGAGGGCGAAAGCGGCCGCAACGGCTACCGCGTGCCGGCGGTGGAGAAGGCGCTCGATATCCTGGAATTCATGGCTGCCAGCGGCGAGCCGCTGACCCAGACAGAGATCGCCACCGGAATGGGGCGCTCCATTCACGAGATCTACCGCATCCTGCTGCTGCTGGAGAAGCGCGGCTACATTTTCCGGACGCAATCGGACCGCTTCCGCCTGTCGCTGAAGCTATTCGAGCTGGCGCATATGCATCCGCCGGTAAACCGCCTGGTCGAATGCGCGCTGCCGGTAATGCGCGGCCTCGCCGCCAATGCCGATCAGAGCTGCCATCTGGTCGTGCGCGAAGGCGAGAGCGCGCTGGTCGTGCTGCAGATCGATTCGCCTTTGCCGATGCGTTATTCGGTTGCCCTTGGCTCGCATTTTCCGATCCTCGAGACGAGCTCCGGCGCGGTGCTGCTCGCGCATTCGAGCCGCGCCGAGCGCGACCGTATCGTCGAGCGGATCGTCGCTGCGGGCGAAGGCCAAGGCAGCCGGGCGGAAATCGAAGCGCGGCTGAACGACGTCGCAAGGCTCGGCTATGAAATGCGCGCTTCGCTGGCTGTCGAGGGCTGCACCAACATCTCGATGCCGGTGCGCGACCATACCGGCGCGGTCATTGCCGCGCTCACAGTCCCGTTCCTGCCGCAAAAGGCCGCCCGCTTCGATCGCAAGACCGTCTTCGAACGGACGAAGGCGGCGGCCGAGACGATATCGGCGGCGCTGGGCGCGGGCGAAGCTGCCAACTCTCCACGTGCCGACCCGGAACGGCGGGACTATCCGTTCAGCAACTGACAAGAAATACAGGGAGAAGAAACATGAACTGGTCCAAATCAATGCTGTTTGTCTCGGCGGCCGCGCTGGCTCTGAGCGCCGCCGCGGCACACGCCGAAAACATGCCGAAGCGCATCGGCTACGTCACCAATTACGCCACGCATGAGTGGTACCAGAACGTCATCAAGGGCATGCAGGCCCGCGCCAAGGAACTCGGCATCGAGCTCGAGGTGCAGGACGCCAATCTCGACATCGCCAAGGAGGTTTCCGCCGCCGAAGACTTCATGGCCAAGGGCGTCGACGTGCTGATTGTCACGCCCGTCAACGAGGAGGGCGTCGTACCGCTGCTGCGCCAGGCGAAATCCAACAACGTTCCGGTCGTGCTCGAAGGCAACCCGGTCAAGGGCATGACCACCATGGTCGCGATCTGCGACTACGACACCGGCTACACCGCCGGCGTCGAAGCCGGCAAATACGCCAAGGAAAAGCTCGAAGGCAAAGCCAAGGTGATGAATGTCGGCCTGCCGCTGCTGTCCGCCACGGTGCTGCGTTCGCAGGGTTTCATGGACGGCCTGAAGACCATCGTCCCCGACGCCGTCATGGTCCACGACCTCGACGGCGGTGGCAATCCCGACCGCGCGCTCGAAGTCTCTTCGGCGGCACTTGCCAAGAACGCCGACATCAACATCATCTACGGCATCAACGATTCCTCGTCGCTCGGCGGCCTTCAGGCCTGGAAAGCGGCCGGCAAGTCGCAGGATGGCCTGTTGACGGTCGGCACCGGCGGCGAGGGCCTTGCCTTCATCAATGCCATGCAGAACGAGCCGTCCTATCACATCGAGGCCGCGATGTTCCCGGAAAAGGAAGGCTACACCGCCATCGATGCAGCGGTTAAGCTCTTCAACGGCGAAGAGGTGCCGGAACACATCGTCAGCCCGACCGCGCCGATGAACGGCGACGACTGGAAGAAGTTCTACGACTACGACGGCACCACACGAACGATCAAATGGGATGCCGTCAATGCGCTTCAGCCACCGGAAAAATGCATGAAAACTTCCGCCGACCTGAAGAAGTAAGGATTCCGGGTAGCCCTTCCCACGCCGCGGGAAGGGCATCGGATCGGATGCAGGCGGCAAAACAGGTCAACCGCCCTGTTTTGGCCGGCAGTTTCCAAACGGCGACGGCACCCGATGCGGCCCGGAAATGAAATGGACATGAGCGAGCTTACGCAATCCTCCGCGCCAAGGCGTTTCATCGGCGGCCAGCTGCTGGGCAGCAGCCAGCTGGTGCTCGGCGTGATCCTGGCCGTGCTCTGCATCGCCATCTCGATTGCGGCGCCGCAATTCTATTCCGAGGCCAACATCATCGCAATCCTGCGCCAATGCGCGCTGGTGCTGATCGTCGCCTCCGGCATGACGATGCTGATCATCACCGCTGAAGTCGACCTGTCGGTCGGTGCGTCGCTGGCCTTTGTCGGCTGCATCGGCATGGCCGTACTCAATTCGACGCACAGCCTGACGCTCGGCCTGCTGGCGGCACTCGCCTTTTCCGGTGCGGTCGGCCTGTTCAACGGGCTGGTTGTCACCAGGCTTAAGGTGAACTCGCTGATCGCCACCATCGGCACCATGATGATGCTGCAGGGCGGCGTCTATCTGTTCACCCGCGAAGCGGTGCAGAACCACCACCGGCTTGCAAGCTTTACCGATCTCGGCGCCGGCCATATCGGCGCGATCCCGCTGCCGGTGGTGATTGCCGCGCTGATTTTCGCCCTAGCCGCGGCAACGCTGCGCTTCACCACGCTCGGCCGTTATCTTTACGCGGTCGGCGCCAATGAGCGGGCGGTCCGCCTCTCCGGCGTGCGCTCGCAACGCCTGAAGCTGTTCGCCTTCGTCGTCACCGGCCTTTGCGTCGGCATTGCCGGCATGATCCTGTCGTCGCTGATGAATGCCGGCCAGCCGACCGCCGGCCGCGGCTTCGAGCTGACCGTGATTGCCGCCGTCATCCTCGGCGGCACCAGCCTGCTTGGCGGGCGCGGCTCGCTGCTCGGCACGCTGCTTGGAGTGCTGGTGCTGAAGGTCATCGACAACGGCATTATTATCCTCGGCTGGAACCAGGACCTGCAGATGGTGGTGCCTGGCATCGTCATCATCATGGCAACCTATCTCGACATCGTCCGGAACAGAGCCAATGTCGGTTGATTTCCTCCACCCCGGCAAAACCGCGGCCGTCGATAAAAGCGTGCCGGCGCTCGAGATGCGCGGCATCGGCAAGCGCTTTCCCGGCGTGGTGGCGCTGGACAATGTCGATCTGACCTTGGAACCCGGCAAGATCCACGCTTTGATGGGCGAGAACGGCGCCGGCAAGTCGACGCTGATCAAGATCATGGCCGGGGTCTACGGCAAGGATGCCGGCACCATCCGCGTGCGCGGCCGTGAGGCCGACATCAAGTCGCCGCGCGACAGCCTGAAAGACGGCATCAAGGTGGTGTTCCAGGAGATCGCGCTGATCGCCGAGTTCAGCGTCGCCGAAAACATCTTCCTCGAGGGCTATCCGACCGGCAAGGGCGGCTCGATCGACTGGAAGAAGATCCGCGCCGACGCGGCCGCTCTGTTCAAGCGCATCGGCTTCAACGTCGACCCGGCGGCGCGCACCGGATCGCTGCCGGTCAGCCAGCGGCAGATGGTCGAGATCGCCCGCGCACTCGCCCATGAGGCCCGCGTCGTGGTGATGGACGAGCCGACCTCCTCGCTGACGCCGAACGAGGTCTCGCTGCTGTTCACCGTCATCCGCCGGCTGGCCGCTCTCGGCATCGCGGTGCTCTATGTCAGCCACAAGCTCGACGAGGTCTTCGAGATCGCCGACACCGTGACCGTGCTGCGCGATGGCCGTCACGTCTCGACCAGGCCGATCGGCGAGCACACCAACGACACGCTGATCCAGGACATGATCGGCCGGCGCATCGAAAACCTGTTCCCCCGCAAGCGCGGTGCGCCGGGCAGCAAGGTCGCGCTTTCCGTTGAAGGGCTCAGCACCGCCAAGAAGCTGAAGGACGTATCGTTCGAGGCGCATGCCGGCGAGGTCCTCGGCTTCTTCGGCCTCATGGGGGCCGGCCGGACCGAGCTCGCCAAGGCCATCGTCGGTTACGACCCGATCACTTCCGGCGCCATTTCGGTCGATGGCAGCCGGCTGCTGCCGCACGACACCCACACCGGCGTCCGGCTCGGCATCGGACTGCTCACCGAGGATCGCAAGAGCGAAGGGCTGATGGGCGAGCTGCCGGTCTACCAGAATGCCAGCCTCGCCTCGCTCGGTGCCTTCGCCAGAATGGGCTTCGTCGACAAGGCCAGGGAACGCAAGGCGGTGCAGGACTATGTCGACCGTTTTCGGATCAGGACGCCCAGCCTGTTCCAGCAGGTCAAGAATCTGTCCGGCGGCAATCAGCAGAAAGTGCTGATCTCGCGCTGGCTGATGCGCGGTCTCAAGGTAATCGTCGTCGACGAGCCGACCCGCGGCATCGACGTCGGCGCCAAGTCGGAGATTTTCGCGCTCATCGACCGGCTCGCCGGCGAAGGCCTGGCGGTCGTCATGATGACGTCCGAAATGCCCGAACTGCTGGGCCTTGCCGACCGCGTCGCGGTGATGTGCGAAGGCCGCCTCACCGCGATCATGCCCCGCGACGAGGCCACGCAGGAGAACATCCTCAATGCGGCGATCGGCTAAGATGATGACGCTTCGCAAAGGGAGCAAGCGATGAGCCTTGCAGCCAGCCACTCCACCAAAGCCGGCCCGTCCATGCTGGCACGGCTGCTGGCGCGGCAGGAGCTCGCCCTGCTGCTTTGCCTGATCCTGGTGATTGCGTTCTTTTCCTTCACAGCGGAGAACTTCTTCTCGGTACGCAACATCACCAATGTGCTCGGTCAGGCGTCGCTGGCGCTCACCGCCGGCATCGGCTGCGCCATCGTCTTCATGTCCGGCGAGGTCGACATCTCGATAGGGTCGCTGCTGGCGACCATCGCCCTGCCGCTGATCATCATCATGAACGAAACCAACTCGCTGCTGCTCGGCATCAGCGGTGCGCTGCTGTTCGGGCTGATCATCGGCGTGGTGAACGGCTATCTGACGGCCTATGCCGGCATCAACTCGCTGATCGTGACGCTGGGCACGATGTTCATCATGCGCGGCGGCGTCTATCTCTACACCGGCCAGCGCGCCATCCCCGACGATGCCGCGCTCGACAGCTTCATTGCGCTGTCGGACGGCCGCCTGTTCAATGTCATTCCCTATTCGGCGGTCATCGCCATCGTCCTGCTCGCCGTCTTCGCCTACATCATGCAGCACCGGCCGTTCGGACGGCAGATCTATGCCGTCGGCGGCAATCCGGAAGTGGCACGGCTGGCAGGCTACGACGTGCGCCGCGTCAAATTCATCTGCTTCATCATCAGCGCACTGCTGGCAACGGTTGCCGGCATCATCCTGGCCGCCCGCGTCGGTTCGGCCCAGCATACGGCCGGGCTGAATTTCGAGTTCCAGGTCGTTGCCGCCACCGTGCTTGGCGGCGTGAGCCTTGCCGGCGGCATCGGCAGCCTGACCGGCATGGCGCTTGGCGTGCTGATCCTGCAATTCCTGTCCAACGGCCTGCGCGGTCTCGGCCTGCCGACCGAGTGGCAGCTGGTCATCACCGGCGTGATCATCATTGCCGCCGTCGCCTTCGACGAAGCGAAGCGCCGGCGTGCCATTGGAGGCTGATATGGATCGTCTCAAAGGGAAAACCGCGATCGTCACCGGCGCCGCCGACGGCATCGGCCATGCGATCAGCGAGGCGATGGCGCGTGAGGGCGCGCACGTCGTCCTCGGCGACATCGCCGACGAGAAGGGTGAAAAATTCGCGGCGGAACTGCGCGCCGCCGGCCACCGCGCCGACTACGTCCATTGCGACGTGGCGGAGGAGGCCGATATCGCCGCCCTCATCGCCGCAGCCGTCGCCAAGACCGGCCATCTCGATATTCTGGTCAACAATGCCGCTATCGCCATCGGCGGCATGCCGGTTCACGAAATGACCGACGAGCAGTGGCACCGGCTGATCGCGGTCAACCTGACCAGCGTGTTCCGCGGCTGCAAATATGCGCTGCCGCACATGATCGCGCAGAAATCCGGCTCGATCATCAACATGGCCTCGGCGCAAGGTCATATCGGGCTCGACGGCTGGACCGCCTATGCCGGCGCCAAGGGTGCGGTGATGGCGATGACGCGCCAGATGGCGGTCGAGTTCGGCCCGCTCAACATTCGCGTCAACTCGATCTCGCCCGGCACCATCAACACGCCAATGAACGACAAACTGGTCAAAGAGATCGGCGGCAACCTCGCCAAGGCCTGGGTGAAGATGCATCCGCTCGGCCGCATCGGCAAACCGTCCGAAGTGGCCGAAGCCGCCGTCTATCTCGCCTCCGACGCCGCCGGCTTCACCACCGGCACCGACCTGCGCGTCGACGGCGGCCTCACCGCAGCACCCCGCTACGTACCCGACCTGCTTTGACAACCAACGAGACAAAAATGAACAAGGCCCTCGAAGGCGTCCGCATTCTCGATTTCAGCCATCTGCTGCAAGGGCCGTTCGCCACGCAGCTGCTCGGCGACATGGGCGCCGACGTCATCAAGATCGAGCGTGCCGGCGCCGGCGACATGTTCCGCGGCATGACCTTCTTCGCCAAATGGGTCGGCGGCTCCGAAAGCCCGAATTTCCTCGCCTGGAACCGCAACAAGCGCTCCATCGCGCTCAATCTGAAGAGCCGCAAGGTGCATGCCATCATCATGGACATGGCGAAGAAGGCCGATGTGGTGGTGCAGAATTTCCGCCCCGGCGTGCTCGCCAGGCTCGGCTATGGCTACGAGGATTTCAGGGCGGTCAATCCCGCCATTATCTATTGCTCCGGCTCCGGCTATGGCGAGGAAGGCCCCTATGTCGAGCGCCCCGGCCAGGACATGCTGATCCAGGGACTGTCCGGGCTGATTTCCAACACCGGCCGCGGCGATCAGGCTCCTGTTCCGGCCGGCGCCGGCCTCGCCGACCAGATCGGTGCCATGAACATGGTCTACGGCATCCTGTCGGCGCTCTACTATCGCGAGAAGACCGGCAAGGGCCAGAAGATCGAGGTCAATCTGCTGGCCGGCATGCTGGCGCATCTCAACCAAGAATATGTCGCCGTGCTCAATCTCGGCGAGGATTTCGTGCGCCCGAATTCAGGCATCGGCCACCCCGGCATGCAGGCGCCGTTCGGTATCTACGAAGCGAACGACGGCGGCTATGTGTCGATCGCCATGAGCCCGTTCAAGGCGCTGTACGAGGTGCTAGAGGCGCCGCAGCTTGCTGTTTACGACGATCTGAAGACGCTGTTCGACAAGCGCGACGAGGTGTTCGACAAGGTCAACGCCGAAACCAGGAAGTTTGCCACGCAGGATCTGCTGGCGCGGCTGCTGGCGGCCGACATCTGGTGTGCCGAGGTGAAAGACATCCGCCGCGCAGCCGAAGACCCGCAGGTGAAGCACCTGGGCATGATCACCAGCTACGATCATCCGCGCGGCGGCAAGGTCAGGGTGGTCGCGCCGGCGGTCAAGATGAGCGAGACGCCGGCTACCATAGAACGGCCGGCGCCGCTGGTCGGCCAGCATGGCCGCGAGATACTGGCCGAGTTCGGCCTCTCCAGCGATGAGATTGCAGCGCTTGAGGCGTCCGGCGACATGACCGTGGATGCTGCCTGACGATGAGCGGTTACCAGACACTCACCTTGGAAATATCCGGGCGCGTCGCGGTCGTCACCTTCCGGCGCGCCGATCAGCTCAACGCCATGAACCGGCTGATGCAAAGCGAGATCACCGAGGTTTTCGAGGCGCTGTCGCAGGATGACGGTATCGGCGCGATCGTGGTGACCGGCGAGGGGCGCGGCTTTATGGCCGGCGCCGACATCAAGGAATACGCCGCCCAGACAGCTGCCGAGTTCGACGCCTTCCAGATGGCGGGCACACGCATGTATGCGGCGGTCGAGAACAACCGCCAGCCGGTCATCGCGGCGGTCAACGGCTTTGCGCTCGGCGGCGGCATGGAGCTGGTGCTGTGCTGCGACATCGTCATCGCCAACCAGTTCGCGAAGCTCGGCCTGCCCGAGATCAAGCTCGGGCTGGTGCCCGGCGGCGGCGGCACCCAGCGCAGCGTCCAGAAGCTCGGCCGCAACCGCGCCAATCTGCTGCTGATGACCGGCGCCATCGTGCCGGCTTCCGAGTTCGTCGGCGCCGGTCTGGTCAACGAGATCGTCGATGCCGAAAGGCTGATGCCGCGGGCGCTGGAACTCGCCGAGATGATCGCCGCCGAACCGGCCGCAGCGATCGACGGGCTGAAAGGGCTGACAGCGCATGCCGTGTCGGGCGATCTGGCCGACGGTCTTGCCATGGAACGCGATGTCCTGGGTGGTCTCTACCGCAGCGAGATCGGCCAGCGCCGCGTCAAGGCGTTCGCTGAAAAGAGCGCGGCACGGGCCAAGGCTGCGAAATGACGTCTCTGGTCAAGCCGAACCGGCCGCGCTTCACCGATGTCGAGGGGCTGGCCGCGATGGTCGGCGGCGGCGACGTCTTCGGCGTCGGCGGCCATCATTTTGCCCGGCTGCCGATCGCCCTGCTGCGCGCCATCGCGCGGTTGGGCGTACGGGATTTGCGCTACGTCTGCTGGGCCGGCGGCCTGCCGCTCGAGCTGCTTCTCGAAGCGAATGCCGTGGCGGAAATCGACCTCTGCTTTTCCAGCCTCGATATTTTCGGCCTGCCGCCCCGCTTCCGCGCGGCTGCCGAGACGAATGCCGTGCCGGTTCGCGACTGGACCGCGCTGGCCATGATCCAGGCGTTGCGGGCAGCGCAGCAGAACCTGCCGTCAATGCCGTTTCAGCTTCCGCAGGGTTCGGATATGCTGGCTCGCGTGCCCGGCGCGATCGCCGCGCCCGATCCGGTCGACGGAATCACGACCGGGGTCATCCCGGCCTTGCGGCTCGATACGTTCGTCGTCCATGCTCAGCGTGCCGACCAGAGCGGCAATGTCCAGATCATCGGACCACGGGCGCTGGACTTCGCCATGGCCGGCGCGGCGCGCCAGGTGCTGGTCACGGTCGAGGAGATCGTCCCTGTCGGAGCGCTGCGTCATGACGGCCGCCAAAGCATTTTGACCCGCAACCAGGTGTCGGCCATAGCGCTGGCGCCAGGCGGCGCCTATCCCGCCTCCTGCCTGCCATTCTATGTGACGGATTATCAAGCCTTGGCGGCAGCGGCGGCCAAGGAGATACCTTTGGCGGACAGCCTGAGCGTGCCTTCGGAGGGTGTGCCGGAGCGGGTTCAAGACGCTGCGAAAGTCCGCGCTGAAACAGTCCTCGCAATGCCCGGGCTCGTGCACGGCGAAAAGAAAGCATCCATCGACCAGATCATTGCTGCCCGCATCGCCGCCGAGCTCGACAATGACAGCTTTGCCAGCGCCGGCGCCGTGTCGCCGCTGGCCAATGTCGCCTACCGGCTGGCCAAGGCGACGCACGCGCCGGACATGATCATCGCGACGATGAGTTGCGGCCATCTCGACATAGCGCCGAGCCCGATGATCCTGTCGCTGATCGAAAGCCTCGATTGCGGGACGGCGGTGGCCCATGCCGGCGGCGACGACACCTATTCGACCTATTATCAGGCCGGCGCCGTGACGCATGAGATCGTCGGTGCCGCGCAGGTCGACCGACGCGGGCGCGTCAACACCATTGCGCTGCGCAAGCGCGACGGCAGCCTCATCCGGCTGCCCGGGCAGGGCGGCATGGCTGATGTCGCCAACATGCATCGCGATTATCTGCTCTACATCCCGCGCCACTCCCCGCAGTCGCTGGTCGACACCGTCGAGATCGCCAGCTCCGCGCGCGGCTTGCTGACAGAGGCCGAACGCGACCCGATGGGCTATCGGACCGGGGCGGCGCTGGTGTTCACCGACCTTTGCATCTTTCGGCTCGACCGGGAGAGCCGGCAATTGGTTATCGTCGAGACCATGCCGGGCGTGACGCGCCAGCAGATCCAGGATGTCACCGGCTTTGCCCTGACATTCGATGCCGATTGCCGCGAGGTTCCGCTGCCCTCGAACGAGACGCTCGACATCCTGCGAAACCGGATCGACCCGCTCGGCCTGCGCCGTCTCGAATTCGTCAGCGCCAAGGAGCGTGGCGCGCTCATCGCCGAGATCCTGGCGGCCGACCGGCTGATGGTCGAGCGCTGTATTGCCGTGCAGCGGTCGCATACCGCAACAGGCTGAAGAGGGGTGGCGCATGGCAAAGCCGTTGCTCGAAATGTCGGCCGCGAAGGTCTTCTTCGACGGCATCTTCACCAGCCCGCGCGTCGCCCATCCGGAAGGCGTGGCTATCCATCGCGACGGCTCGATCTGGTGCGGCACCGAAACCGGCGACCTGCTGCGCCTCGCCGCTGATGGCGGCTCCGTCGAGCACATGGGCGGCACGGACGGCTTTCTGCTCGGCATCGCCTTCGATAGCGCGGGAAACTGTTTTGCCTGCGATTTGAGACATTCGGCGATCTTTCGCTGGAATGCCGGAACGGGTCATATGGAGCGCTTCGCCTCGGCTGGCATCCGCGTGCCGAACTATCCGATCGTCGACGAGACACGAGGCTGGCTCTACGTTTCCGACAGCCTCGGCGAAGACAACCGCTCCGGCATCTTCCGCTATGATTTGCAGATGGGCGAAGGCGGCCTGTGGTGTAGCGAGGCCATGGCCTTCGCCAACGGCATGGCGATGGCGCCGGATGGGAGCGGGCTTTATGTGGTGGAAAGCCATGCAGCCTGCGTCAGCTATGTACCGATCCTTGCCGACGGCAAGGCAGGGTCTCGCCAGCTCGTTGTGGAGGGCGTGAACAATGTTCCCGATGGCGTCGCCTTCGCGCCGGACGGTTCGCTGTTCATCTCATGCTACGAGCCCAGCCGTATCTATCGCTGGCGAAAAGATCGCGGGCTCGAGGTGCTGGTCGAGGATCCGGCGGCAACGACGCTCGCCCATCCCACCAACATCGCCTTCAAGGGCGACAGGCTTTACACCTCAAATCTCGGCCGCTGGCACATTACCGAAATCGACCTGACGGCGATTTATTAGGTCGGGCCGAACAGGGCGGCGCTCCTCAGGGCTATTGCAGGCGGCCGTGACTGGAGCGGATGCGCAACACCTGCACCCGCGACGGCAGCTCGATCAGGAACTCTTCGTCCCGCTCGAGATGGTGGATTTTTGTCGGATCGCCACCGGTAAACGCCGCCATCGCCTCGACATTTTCCCAATAGGAAATCGTCACGAATTCCGAATGGGTCGGCGTGTCCTCGCGAAAGGTCTGCACGCCCAGCGCCTTCTCGACCAGCGGCTTGATGCCGGCCTCGTAATTGTAGCTTTCATAGGCGTCGGCCTTCTCAGGCAAGGTTCTGCCACGCCAGACACGGGCGATCGTGGGGGTTTTCTGTGTAGCTTTCTCCGTCATTGCCAAATTCCTGCTGTCTCGAATGGTTCCGACCCGGCATTCAGCCTGGCAAGGCCAGCCAAGCAACGCATCTTCCCTGCTGGGCAACCCGGTATCCGGTTGCCAGCGGCGGTTTTCATCCTCCCGGTCGACGTAGGTGGGCTGCCCAGATAGGGCTTCCTTGCCGACCGCTAGGAGACTTACTCCTGATCCTCGGCGCCCCCTCCATGGAAGAAGGATCGGATTTCCTGCATGTCGACGCTGTCGTCGCCGTCCTCATCGACGGCGTTGAATATCCGCCCGACGAAATCCTGGACTTCGCTCTGAGAAAGCGCGCCGTCGCCGTCGGCATCGACTATGGCGAACATCATTCGCATCCTCGCGCCATGCATCCCCCGTCCCATGCCACCGCGGCCACCCGTCTCCCAGCCTCGGTCAGGCGGGCCCATCCTGTAGTCGCGATGCCAGCGGTCGCGACCGCGCCGTTCCGCCCGGGGCGCGCGATCCTCTTGCATTCTCTCCTCCAGCATCTCGGTCATCATCTGGCGCATCATATCGCGCATGGCATCCTTGCTCTGCCCGTTCATTCCGGGCGACTGTTCCGCGCCACGATCCGGTGCCGGCGCCGCGGGCGGGCTCGTCTGGCCGAATGCCGGCGCGGTCAATATGGCCAGCGCGGCTGCAATTACAGTGGTTTTGCTTGCGAGCGTCATCGTAACCTCCATCGGTATGAATTGGTGGCCGAACGTGGTCTGCATCCAAGCCAAACCGGCTGCTCGCCTCATGGTTCCTGGGCAGTCGGCACGGCCGCACAAAAGTCCGCCCGATCGCGGCAACGAAAGCGGCTTGCCCACGTTGCCATTGATGCGAAGCTCCACCAGGAGGAAAAAATGGCTGACGATAAGAGCAAGCGAGATTTCCGCGACCGCGATCGCGTTTCCGCGGAAGATGAACGTGAAGTCGAGTATTTTGCCCAACAGAACGGCATCACCGCCGACCAGGTCCGCCGGCTGATCAAGAGCTTCGGCAATGATCGCGGGCGCCTGACCGAAGCCGCGAAGGCGTTGCGAGGGATTTCACCTGCCGGAGCCGACGAGGTGACCAGGGAAGCCCGCCAACAGACAACGCCCATGCATCTCGACAAGGAGTGATGCGTGGCAGCTACTCTGCCGCTGCCGCGGCGTCAGAACTTGCGGCTCAAATAATCCGAACCGCGAAGGCCGAACCGCCACTCCGCATCGACAGCCTTGGAAATGCCGATCCGGCGGCCTGTTAGAACGGCGCTGGCGTCGCCCGGCTGCCTGAATTCGAATGGCGGCACGTCCAGCGGCAGCCCGTCATGGGATTTGTCGATTGCCAGCGCCTGGCAAAGGCGACCTGGTCCCGAACAAAGCAGCCGGGGATCGTCAAGGCCGCGATTGGCCCGCATCACGTCCAGCCCGGATTGCGGTTCGATTGCGCGGACAAGAACGGCACTGCCGGGCAGGCAGACGGCATTGAGGCACCAATGCAGGCCATAGGAGCGATAGACATAGGCGCTGCCGGGGGCGCCGAACATTGCGCCGTTGCGCGCCGTCCTGCCACCGAAAACGTGCGAAGCCGGGTCATCCGGGCGATAGGCCTCGGTCTCGACGATGATGCCGCCAACGCCATGCAAGAGCAGCGTGGCGCCAATCATGTCGCGCGCGACGATGGTAGCGTCTCGGGCAAAGAATTGATGGTTGGTGGTCAATGTGCTGCAGACTCGATCGCGCCTGAACGTTGCGCGGCAACAAGGTCCCGGACCGGAAGCAAAATGTCCAGCCACTGCGTTGTATTCAGCGCAGCATCGCTGCGCCGATGAAAACCGCAGCGGCCAGCACGACGATGGCGGCAATCACCAGCACCGGCCCATATCGGCGCGGCTGGACGTCGGGCTCATCCTTCAGCGGACGCATCGCATTGGCATAGCTCGCCTGGTTGGTAAACTTCGGCGTTTCATGGCGCGGGGCAGGGCTCTTCGGCGGAGCGTTGCCGGCGGATTCCGCGTCCGTTTCCATGGGAGCCGCAGCCGGATCGATCCCCGGTGTCTTATCCCTTCCGCGCCCGGCGTCGATATCGCCCCGCGCTTGAGCCGGGCTTCGCCCAACAGGTGCTGCGTCGGTCATCGTCGAGGTCCTTTCAGAGCATCGGCCTCAAGCATTCTAACCTGCGTCTCATTTCAAAGTTCCCACGTTTCAAAGTTCCCCCTTCTTAAAGTTCCCCCTTCTTAATGTTCCAACGAGCGGAAGCCGCCCAGGCCTGTTTACAGGAACAACCGACGATCGAGCGGGTTGAGCAAGCATTGGGGAGAGCAAGATGGACTTGGTGCGCCACGCGCTTACATGCGCGGCAGTTCGACAACAGGCCCCAACGAGCGCGCATGATCTACTTCACCGCCGACACGCATTTCAGCGACCCGCGCATTCTGCGCATCGACCGCCGCCCGTTCGGCTCGCTGGCGGAGCATGACCGGGCCCTCATTGCGTTGTGGAACGAGACTGTCGGGCCGGACGACGACATCTGGCATCTCGGCGATTTTGCCAGGGGATCGGCCGCATTCGTGTCGTCGCTTCTGGCGTCTCTTCATGGCCGCAAGCATTTGATCATCGGCAACAACGATGCTGCGGCCACCATCGACGCCACGGGTTGGGCGAGCACGCAGCACTACAAGGAGCTGACGCTCGACGGCAGCCTGCTGATCCTTTGCCATTACCCTTTCCGCACCTGGAACCAGATCGGCAGGAAATCGATCGACCTGCATGGCCATTCGCACGGCAGGCTGGCCCCCGTCACACGCCAGTATGACGTCGGCGTCGACAGCTGGGATTTTCGTCCGGTCACGCTTCCCACCATCCTCGCCAGCCGAGGCCGGCGGCCGGCTCGGCGAAAACCCGGCTGAAGGCGGCTGGCCGCTACCGGAACCTCCGCAGAGCTGAGGCGTTCGAAAAAATTGCAAGGCGTAGAGGCAACGGCAATGGCTCAGAAGATCACGACAGGCGCGAACGACCGGCCGCGCAATGAAACCATCGGCCAATCCGGCGAAGGCCTGCCGGACGACAGCAGCAAACCGCTCGAGGTCGACGAAGGCTGGGTCGCCCGGCTGAGAAACAAGCTGCTGGGCAACCCCGGGCAAGCCGGCCAAACCAACGCGGACGAAGTTCCCGCAGGCATTCCCGGCGCTGGCGAGAATATTTGCCGCCGCTGTGCGGGGTCAGGCATGATCGACGGCCGCACCTGCCCCGAATGCGGCGGAACCGGCAAGGTGATGACGCCGATAGGCTGAGAAGCGCCGGTCAGATCGCCGGCACCCACTTCCAGAACACGCCCTCCTTGCGGTCGGGGTAGTGCTTGAACTCGCATTCGAAAAGCCAACCGTAATTCTTCGCGGCGGCAAGCGCCTCCTTGCTGACCGGATTCATGCCCGTCCCCGGCGCAAACCAGTCCTCCAGCAAGTCGTCGGGGATATAGGCGCCGATCCTCAAAGGCAGCTTTTCGAGGACGACATCCATTTCGGGTGGTGCGGGCACGGGGCGCTCCCTTCGAAGCTGCTGATGAAGAAATCGTTCGAGGTGGATTGGGTTCCGGTCGATCGTCGGGATCGAAGACGAGCGTGCCGGGCGAGGGCCGGGTGCGGACGGCAGAGTTCTGCCAATCAGAGAGAACGTCTGTTCTTGCGCGACACGTCAAGCAGCCGCCAACCGGGGACGTGCGCCGTCATCAATGCCTTGAACAGGCGGCCATGATTGGGCACTCGAAGGTGCAGAAGTTCGTGGGCAACCACGAAATCCTGGAAATCATCGGGCTCGTTCGAGAGATCAGTGGCCAGCGTGATGGTGCCCGCGGTCGAACAAGAACCCCACTTACGGGTCATACGTTGCACGCGGACACGGCCAGGTTTGATTTTGAGTTTGGCCGCCCATCGTTCGACGCGGTCCTTCAATACGTCCTGATCAGAAACCAGTTTTGCCATGGGCGGACACTAGCCCAGCACGTTTGAAATGATCAGATCGACCACCCCGGCGCGGGCCTCTTTCGGAAGCCCTATTAGCGGCCGATAGAGCAACGCGCGCAATTGTCGCTGCTCATCTGGATTCACCTTGGCGTTCTGGAATCGAGCAAGTAGCTTTTCGATCTCCTTGGCAAGCTCGAGCGGATCAATCCCGCTGGTTTTCAGAACTGAGTTCTCTCGAAGCGCCCAGAACGCGGCGAACGCCTTGGGTGTCAGGCCCGTATCCTTCGCTGCCTTTTCAGCCGTGTCTTTCTCGGCAGCCAAGGCCGCGAGAAGGTCCATCGCGGCAAGCCCGGTTGTGTTGCGGTTTTCGAGATCCTTGAGGATACGCTCGGCCCGGTCCTTCAGCGGCTGAAGCACGGGCGCCGCATCGGCGTGGTCGTCGATTTCCTTCTGCAGCCCGCGCACAAGGTTGAACACCTTGCCTTCGTCGGATCCCTTGTCGGAGCGCAAGGCTTCAAGGGTTTTCACATCAAACGTTACACTCTTGGTTAGTCGGCCGAGGCCGTCTTGCGTGGCGTTTTGTTCGACCAGTTGCCGGGTCTTGTAGGCCAGATCGGCAATGAAACCGATCTTGTCGGCATAGGCGTTGCGAACCGCGGCATAGAGCTGTGCCAAGCGCTTGTAGGTGCTGATGTGGTCGACGAGTTCCTTCGACGGCGACAGGATTTCCCAGAGGTTTTCGATATCCTTATAGGCCTCGAAAAACGCCTTGCGCGGTTCTGGTTCGAGGAAGCGTCCATAGACGAGGCGTTCCAGGCGCTCGTCGGCGTCGCCGCCTTCGCCAGCATCGAGATAGTCGGCGGACGCCTTGGCGATCTTGTCGAGGAAGTCCTGCATCAGGAGATCGAGGTCTTCGATCACGCCATCGACATCCGACGAGTCGAATTGCAGCGCCTTCTTCAGTTCGCGCAGCACGCCGACGAAATCGACGACAAGACCAACCTGCTTGCGGATGCCCTCCTTGTCCACGTAAGGGCGATTCACGCGCGCGACCGCCTGCAGCAGGACGTGATCCCGCATCGGCTTGTCGAGATAAAGGCAATAGAGCAGCGGCGCGTCGTAGCCAGTCAGCAGCTTGTCGGTGACGATCAGGATTTTCGGGTCTTTGTCTGCCTTTTTGAACAACAGGCGGACATCTTCCTCGCGCTCTTCGGTCAGCTGAAGCTCGGCCACGAGCGGGTGATCCACAGCATCGGCCGCGCTCTCGGTATAGACGGCCTCCGTCCATTCCGGCGGCAGCAGCTTGTCAAGAGCTTGCTTGTATTTGGCGCAGGCTTCGCGATCGACTGCAACGACGAAAGCCTTGTAACCGAGCGGCAGCACGTTTTCCCTGAAGTGCTCGGCAACGAAGGCCGCAACCTTGGCAACGCGATCGTCCGACTTCAGGAAGGCGCGCAGGCCTATCGCCCGGTCGAGAACCTTGTTCAGTTCTTCGATATCGGTCACGCCCTCGGCGGCGGCGAGTTCGAAGAATTCCTTGTCCAGCCGGTCGACCGGTATCGTTATCTCGCTCGGCGCGAGAACATGCTTGATAGGCAACGTGGTTTCGTCGGCAATCGATTCCTTGATCGAATATTTGTCGAGATAGCCAGTCTCGTCCTCATAGCCGAATATCTTGAATGTGCCTCTGCCCTGTTCCGTTTCGGCGATCGGCGTTCCGGTGAAGCCTATGATCGTCGCGTTCGGCACCGAAGCCATGAGATACGTGCCGAGATCCTTTGCGACCGACCGGTGCGCCTCGTCGATGAAGACGAAGATATTGTCGCGGATGGAGGAATCCTTTCGGATCGCCTCGAACTTGTGGATCATCGCGATAATCAACCCGCGAAAATCCGCGTCAAGAAGCTCCTGAAGCTCGGCCTTGGTGTTCGCTCGCTTGATGGCGATGTCCTGGTTCTGCATCTCGCCGAGCACGCGCTCGACCCAGCCCTTCAATTGCCCTTCGAGCTCCGTGCGATCGACGACGAGGATGACGGTGCTATTCTGAAAACGATCCTTCTGTTCAAGGATCAGCTTTGCCGCTGTCAGCAGGGTGAAGGTCTTGCCCGACCCTTGCGTGTGCCAGACGAGGCCGCGCGTTTTGGTCGGATCGGCGCAGCGGGCGACGATCGCGTCGATGGCGCGGCGCTGATGCTGGCGCAGGATGGATTTGCGCGTCTCGCTGTCCTGAACATAGAACAAAATCCAGTGCTGCAGCGTGCGCAGGAAATCCGTATGCTCGAAAAATGACTGAACCGCGAAGCGATAGGCTTCGTCGGGCGTCTGCTTCCAGCGCGCCATGTCGCGGCGCGTGGCGTTCCAGGTGACGCCGTACCAATAATCGAGGAGGTGCGTGACGTTGAAGATTTGCGGCGCGCCGATCAGTTCCGGCGTCTCGATCTCGTAGCGGCGTAACTGCTTGATGCCGCGCTCGATGGCGTCGCCATCCTTCGGGTTCTTGTGCTCGACGATGCACACCGGCACGCCATTGACGCAGAACATCACATCCGCCCGGTTTCCCTTGCGGGCGGGCGGCTTCAGCGCCCATTCCCATGAGACGTGAAATTCGTTGGCGTCGGGATGCTCGAAATCGATGAGCTGCACGCGGCGATGGCGCTTTTCGGCCTCGTCATACCAGCCGCGTTCGCCGCGCAGCCACATCAGCATTTCGCGGTTACCGTCCACCGTCGCCGGGATTGCATCGAGCGTCTCGACGATCGAGCGCATCGCATCGGGGACAAGCCACGCGTTGAAGTCCGAAAGCTTGGCTTCGAGTTCATCGCGCAGCAGCATGCCGGCTTCGCCGCCGCGCTTCTGCTTGGCGACTTCCGGAGCGAGCGGCGTCCAGCCGATCTCAGCGGCGTGCTTCACCATCGGGAACTGAACGGTACCGGCTTCGCTGATCTTGAGGTCGCTCATGCGGCGGCTTCCTCAGTCGGGCCCCTCGCAAGCGACGACAGGTCGAGATCAGCCACGCGAATTTCGCCGGTCATCAGCTTGTGCAGCAACGCCCTGAACAGGTCTTCGAGCACGGTATGCTTGCGCTTGTGAAGGTCAATCTTTCGATCGATTGTGTCGAGGATTTCAACAATCTCGCGCTGCTCGTCCAACGTGGGCGGAATCAGGACGGGGAATGCCTTCAGCTTTGTGCTGTTGATGGAAGCGAGATTGGTCGTCTTGTGAGCGACCTTTAGGAAGTAAGCTTTCCCGTAGGCGCTCTGTGCGAGGTAGGCGAAGAACTCGGGCAGAAGGCGGGTCCGATCCGGCCGCACGGCGAATACGTGGTTCTGATGAATGCAGAGGTCGAGCTCTCCACGCCAGATGAAGCCGCGGCCGAGCTTGTCGAAGTCGCCGCCTTCCGTAAGAACCACATCACCAGCTTGAAGTCGGTAGCGATCCACCTCGGATCGGCGAATACGGATTTCTTTCATTTCCGAGAGATCAAGGTGTCCGTCTTGCACGTTGGCAACGCGAAGGTAGGGCACACAGACCATCTCCGCGTCCGTGAGTTTTCGTCCTTTCGTAACGCCGGTCTGGACTGTAGCGCAATCATCCAGAGCCTTTGTTTGCCACGTTTCGGGAACAAGGCCGAACTCCGTCTCGACTTGCACTTCGCCGCGCAGCCCTCGCGTAAATAATTCGCGCATTGCTGCGCGCTTGAGTTCTCGCGACTTCAACAAGATCTCTGATTGTAGCCTGATGCTCACTTCGATCGCCGTCAGGGCAATGGATATTTTTCTCTGATCGTCAGGTTTTGGGAGAAGAAATTGAACGTCATTTATACTATTCCTATTGAGCGTTGGAACACTAACGCCCTCAGAGTACTGCTTGAACGGAAAGAGTCGAAGCCAAAAACTTAGAAACAGAGGGTCATTTCCATGAAAGTCTTTAACATAAAGTACTGTATTTAATGGCCAGTATTCCGTGTCCCAAAAAGTGATCTCTCCAACGCTCCCGCTTCGTCCAACCATCAACCCAGGAATTGGTACGTCCGTTGGTACCGAATTATGAAAGCCCACCAGGCCATTTGAGCCAATAACGGCGATCGCCCCGTCGCTACGCGATTGGACAGGAAGGTCAAAGCCCCTTTGAAGGGCGACAATTTGACCTAGCGGTTTTGTTTCCCAGGCTTCCATCATAACCGGGCCAGCAATTTGGCAAGCGATGCATCGACAATACGCATTTGGCCATCAAGTTGGATCACATCTGCGACGATATCTTTGATAGACCTGTGGGTGGCTTCGTCCGCCTGCCCAACCCATCGGCTGGGGCTTAAATTGTAGTCCGCTTCTTCGGCCCGCTGCCGGGTGATCACCGCGATCTCGCTCTCGACCGGTTCACCTTTGAGGTAAGCCGCCGCGAGTGGTCGGATGGCATCCTCAGGAATGTAGTTCTTCGGCTTGCCCTTCATCAGCCGTTTGCTGGCATTCAGGAGCACGATCTTATCCTTGCGCGCGGCCGACTTGCGCTTGTTCAGCACCACGATTACACCGGCGGCACTGGTGTTGTAGAAGAGGTTATCCGGCAAAAGAATCACGCCGTCGATCAGATCGCGATCGACGAACCATTTGCGGATGTTGCGCTCCCTGTCCTCGTTCTTCGAGCCCGAGCCGCGTGTGACTGCGCCGGTGTCGAGCACGACCGCCGCGCGGCCATGATCGTTCAGGCAGGCGAGTGTGTGCTGAAGCCAGGCCCAATCGCCCTTGCCGGTGGTGACGCCGCCGGCGGTGCGGAAGCGGTCGAACGGATCATTGGCGAACACATCCGGCGCGAATGGCTGGTTCCACATCGGGTTGGCGACGACGATATCATGGCCGCGCACCTTGCCTTCGTTGGTGCGGAATTTCGGATTGATCATCGTATCGCCGCGGGCGATCTCGATCTCCATGTCGTGGATGATGCCGTTCATCTGCGCCACGGCGTAGCTTTCGGCCTGAAGTTCCTGGCCAGTGAGCTTCAAGGGCACCTTTGCCGTTGGATCGAGTTCACGCGCCACCAGTTGCAGCTTCACAAGTAGACCCGCCGATCCACAGGCATAGTCATGGCAATCCTCGCCAGGACGTGGCCGCATGATGTGCGCCATCAGGAAGCCGACCTCGGTCGGGGTGAAGAACTCGCCCGCGCTCTGGCCCGAGCCTTCCGCGAACTTGCGCAGCAGATATTCATAGGCACGCCCGAGGAAATCGGGCTGAACATCGGCAAGGCCGAGACGATAACGCGGATCGGAAAACGTCTCGACCACGAGGCGCAGCTTCGCCGGGTTGATATCGCGCTCGCCGTTTCGCTCGGCGGCGAAATCCACGACATCGATCACGCCGGAGAGCTGCGGGTTTTGTTTGACGACCGCGCGCACCGCCTTGGTCAGGTGCTCGCCGATGTCCTTGGGCCGGGTAGACTGGCCCTTGTCGTTCAGCGGCCACTCGATGGCCTCACGCCCGCTGATCGCGCCCCATCGAGCCTCGGGCGGCAGGTAAAAACGCAGCAGGGAATGATCACTCTCAGCGATCTCAAGCGCCGTATCGCGCTCGCCGTAATCTTCGGCAAGGCGCGCGATTTCGTCGTCGAACACATCCGAAAGCCGCTTCAGGAAGAGCAGCGGCAGCAGATAATCCTTGAATTTTGGCGCATCTTTCTCGCCGCGGATCGAGCAGGCCGCGTCCCACAGCATCTGCTCCATGGGTTTCGTGGAAGGGGCGGCGGCTGTGGACGCCCGGCGCCGGCGAGTGACGCCCGCTGCCGCGTCCATCGAATCCGCAGTAGGGTTTGTCATATCGATTCCCGCCTCGGCTGCGAGGGAAGCGATGGTCGTTCGGGCCGCTTTCTGTGGCATGTTGGAGCCACCCTCCCAGCGGTTCACCGTTGCGAAGGAAACACCCAGCCGCTCCGCAAGCTGCTCTTGAGTGAGATTGAGACTGGCGCGGATGGCGCGCAGGACGACCGAGATATCTTGCTGGTTTGTCATTTTTGCGATATTTGCTATATCGCAGACATTGTCAACCTCGTCCGTGCTGGCAGTGAGTCGACCGTCCACCGTCGGCGGGCTCTCTGCCTAATAGGAGGCTATCTTTCACTTCTTCTTTTTCACTGAACGTCCACCGGAATTTCCGGCAAGGCGGCTTTATGCCCGGCTGTCTCGCGTCGACATGCTCAGTATCGGCGCTGCCGCCCGCGCCTCGTTTGAATTTGACTGCGTCGATGCAGATTTCGCGGATAGCGTAGAAGGAGCAATCGACAATGCGTTCGACGAGGCCGTGACGAAGCCCTTCGCAATCATTCGCATCGTGACAACACCCCGTAGGTTTGAAGAGGTTGCAGGCGGGGCGGGGATACTGGGAGCTTGGTTTGCACTGGAGGTTATGCCGAAAAGTTCTGCAGAGTCGCTGCCCACCTGGCACTCACAGCTGCAGCCCAACGGCTATCCAGCTCATGCCCGAGGCGTAACGAGCAATATCACTTATCTGGGATCCGATGGGCCTATCGAACCGAGGCGCCCCAGACCTCAAAGTGTTGGCTCGGCGGTATCAAAGCAAGTCACTGTGCCAAGTACTATTATTGCGGCCTGCGCAATCGTCCCCTCGCCAAATTCCGCACAGGCCATCTCACATGTGCTCGGATCAGTAACAGGGGTCGCGTCGCTGCTCGTCAGGGACGTTGGGCAGGCAAGCTTTTCGTCCCTTTGCGATAAGGATGGTAAGGCGCTGCTTCACTATGATGTGGGTTTCCCGATATCCTTCAATGGACATACCTCACCCAAGAACTTTGACCTCGATTCCACCGAGAAGCCTCCAGTCATCCTGTCACACTGGGATTGGGATCATCTCCATGCCGCGTTCCTGCGACCCCACTTGATGGATTGCATCTGGATTGTGCCGGATCAGAAGTTGGGTCCCGGCGCCGCACGTCTTGCTCGAATCCTGGCGGCGAAGGGTAAGCTGTTGGTTCATCCGGCGGCAACCTTGACGTCGTTTCCTATCGGTGAACTTGCCCAGGCGAGTGGGTCAAGGGCCAGTATGAATAACGCAGGACTGACCGTTTCGATGACGCTATCGAGTGGCCGTACAGTGCTCCTGACTGGCGACGTAGACTGCGCCTTTCTGTCTCATTCGAGCGTTGGGCCGGTGGACTTCCTTGTCGCAACGCATCATGGCGCCAGGTTCGCCTCAGGTCGCGCTGCCATACCGGTGCCCACACCGGGAGCGGAAACGCTCTTGCTGTCCTACGGCAAACGCAACATCTATCGCCACCCACATATAGACGCGCTGAACCTACACGGTAGTGCAGGTTGGACGAACCAAATCTCGACAGCGCGCACAACCGGGTTCCCGCGCGGCGACAGAATGGTCATCTAAATGCTGTGAAACCTCACATGTCGCTCTCCAAATTTCTAGATGAGCGCCTGCCCGCTGGCCATCACGCAATCCGAGGGATCGGATGTCCCGGGCGCGAGCTGTGCGAATCTCCTCAATTCAACCGCTTACCCGGCGCTTCTACGTGCGGGAAAGCTTTCTCTCCGATCCAGATCCGCCAATGCGGCTATTTCGGCCAATGGCAGATCTGGCAGGTGGACCGCGCCGAAAACCCGCGAAAACGCGAAGCAGCGCTCTAATTGTTGGTGACTTGTTGATGCGTTTGCCGCCCAATGGAGATCATTAATAACTCGGCTAAATCATTGATTATTGGCGCACCCGACAGGATTCGAACCTGTGACCTCTGCCTTCGGAGGGCAGCGCTCTATCCAGCTGAGCTACGGGTGCCTTCAGGATCGGCGATCCGGAAAACGAACCAGCCGGTAAACTGGCCAGCCACGGCTTCTTAGCGGAAGCCGGGCCGGGCTTCAACGGGCAATCGCGGACGGACTCACGTTGCCGTAGCGGCCCCTGGGATAGATACCTGTCCCGTCCGGCGGTCGCCGCCTGCTCATTGCATCATGGTAAGCACGGCCTTGCCGCTGATGCTGCGCTGTCGCAGCGCGTCCAGGGCCTGGCCGACGTCCCGCCACGGCACGGTCAGGACCACACGCGTTTCTAGCCGGCCGGCTGCGATCAGCGCGAGCAGCGAGCCGATGTCGGCGCCAACCTCCGGACCGGAAGCGTAGTAGGCGAAGGTCTGCAGCCGCGCGCCTTCGTGACCCGGAACGAACTGGCGGAAGCCGATCGGCGTGAGTTCGCCGCTGCTCGAACCGAACATGACGATGGTCCCGCCGGGCGCCACCCGTTCGATCGCGTGGGCGAGGCTATCGCCGCCGACCGATTCGGTAATCAGCGAGAACAGTCCTTCGGCGAGCTCGATCGTTTCAACGACCTGCTCGGCTCCGAGGCCGCGGAGATCCGCGGCATGCCGGGCGGCGGCGACCGCGACCACCGACGCGCCCTGCTGGCGGGCGATCTGGATCTGGAAACGGCCGACCGCGCCGCTTGCGCCAGTAATCAGGACCCGCTGGCCAGCCAGGTCGCCGCCGAGGCGCAGGGTCCGCAGCGCGGTCGTGCCCGCAACCGGAACAGTGGCGGCGGAGACGAAGCTGGCATCGTCCGGCAGGACGGCGAGATGGTCGGTTGGAACGGCGACGCGTTCGGCCCACCCGGCCTCGTCGACCAAAGCCGCTACCCGGGCGCCGCCGGCCGGCCCGGAGCCGTCGGCCGCGGGGCGCTCGATAATTCCGGCGACGTCCTGGCCAGGCACCCAGCCGTCGGGGCGGATGTTGAGCAGGCGCAGTTCGCCGCGATTCAGCGAGACTGCCCGGACCGAGACCAGCGCCTCGTGCGAAGCGGGCTCGGGCTCACCAAGCTCGGCGAGCTTCAGCCCGGTGGCGCTATCGGAAGATGTGATTAAGCCGAGCATGGTTCGTACCTTCCTGCTGCCTGGCCGACGCCAGCCTGTTTCGTGCGCCGGGCCTGTTGGTCCGACGTTCAGAACGCAAGCAGGGCACTGAAAGCCCGCCCTGCCGTCTTCTGAGTTACTCAAGGCCCTAAACTATCGACTTTCCCGTTTGAGTAATTTAGATATCTTGGCAGTTGATCGCTAAAATCAGTCAATATGAGACAGCCTCTCCGCTACCCCTGGCCTTTCGATCCGGATGATGTCC
The DNA here is from genome assembly GCF_040318415.1 of Mesorhizobium sp. M1163. NCBI lineage: Bacteria > Pseudomonadati > Pseudomonadota > Alphaproteobacteria > Hyphomicrobiales > Phyllobacteriaceae > Mesorhizobium > Mesorhizobium sp. M1163. The sequence goes on from NZ_JAMYMF010000016.1 coordinate 85,536, forward strand.
TCGCCTCGGCAATCGCCGTGCGCGTTGAGGTTACCGAAACCAGGGCAGAGGTGCCGGACCACCACCACCGCAAAGGGCAACTCGTCTTCGCGCTCGGCGGTGGCGTCACATGTCGCGTCCCCAGCGGGCTGTGGATGGTGCCGCCGCATTGCGCGGTGTGGATTCCGGGCGACATGGAGCACAGCAATATCGCGACCGCCAATGCCCGGATTTTCTTCGTCTATATCGAGCCGGGAGCTGCCGAACTGCCGGCCCGGTGCTGCACGCTGTCGATCTCGCCGTTGCTGCGCGAGCTGATCATCGAGTTGGCGGATCGCGGTGAGGACGATGACGCGAGGGGCGAGCTCCTGGCCAGGATTCTGCTCAATGAGCTGCCGCGCATGCCTGTCCAGCAGCTGCATCTGCCGATCTCGTCCGAGCCGCGCTTGAGGCGCATTGCGGCGGCACTGGCGGACGATCCTGCCGATCGCAGCACCCTGGCGGAATGGGCCAATCGCGTCGCGCTCAGCGAGAGCAGTCTCGCACGTCTCGTGGTAAAGGAGACAGGGCTGACCTTCGGGCGCTGGCGCCAGCAATTGCACTTGATCGTCGCATTGAGCGAGCTGGCCTCCGGCGCCAGCGTGCAGCAGGTTTCGGCCGATCTCGGTTACGAATCGGTCACCGCCTTCATCACCATGTTCAAGAAAGCGCTTGGCAAGCCGCCGGCAAAGTATCTCAGCAGTGTCGCGCAAAACGGCGGTTCTGCGTTTGTCGCCCGATGAGCGCCCTGATCCGCCGCCCGCCGGACGTCAGCCGTCACTGCTCCTCGGCGTACAGCAGCCGCGTCTTTGCCGCCGATGCCGTCGACAGGCTGCGCTGGATCAGCGCCTCGACATGGTCGTTGCGCTGGCGCGCGCTGTCGGCGCCCATCACCACGATGATCAGCCGGTGCCCGTCCGCATCATAGGAAGTAACGATGTTGAAGCCGGAAGCGCGGATGTAGCCGGTCTTGATGCCGTCGACGCCGCGCACCCGGCCGAGCATGTCGTTGTGGCCGCGCACCAGCCTGCCGCGAAACATGAAGTCGCTTTCGGAGAAATAGTGGAAATGCTGCGGGAAGCGGGCGTGCAGCGCCATGCCGAGCACCGCCATGTCGCGCGCGCTCGTGTGCTGGTCGCCGTCCGGCAGGCCCGAGGCGTTGCGGAATACGGTGCTGCTCATGCCGATCTGGCGCGCCTTGGCGGTCATCATGCCGGCGAACGCCTCTTCGCTGCCGCCGAGATATTCGGCAACGGCGACCGCCACGTCATTGGCCGATTTGACGACGATGGCGCGGATCGCCGAATCGACGTCGATGGTCTCGCCGCGCCTGAACCGCAGCTTGGTCGGCGGCTGCCGGGCGGCGTTGTCCGACACCGGAATTTGCGTCTCCTTGCTGATACGGCCCTGGTCCAGCGCCTCGAACAGAAGGTACAGCGTCATCATCTTGGTCAGCGACGCCGGATAACGCGGCGCCGTCGAATTGACCTCGAACAGCGTCTTGCCGGTGCCGGCATCGATGACCATCGCGGCATATTTCTGCGGCGGCGCCGGCACCGCCAGCACGCTGTCAGGGGGCGTCACCGTCGTACAGCCGGCCGCAAACAGCAGCAGCATCAGCACCGCGACGAAATTGTGGATGAGCGGAAAGAAGCGGAAGGCGGACAAGTCGGTTCCGAAGGCAGGCTGTTTCTGAGACGAGGCGAAGCTATCTTAACGCAAAGGCACAGTCCATTTGGTTAATATCGTCGCGCCCTGGAATGGTGCCCTGTCCACAGGCCAACGTGGCGGCTGTGCCAAGCCGTCCGATGCGAATTGCCGGCCGCCGCGCTTGCGCAAGGGGCGGCGAGTGGGCTTTGCTGGCGCCGGCAGAATCGGGCCGCCAGAATCGGGCTGGCAGAATCGGTAGGTGCGCACATGGATACGGTCACGATTACGGCAAAGGGGATTTCGGTATCGGTTGATCTTGCCGTCGGCCATCTCGCCGACATGGCGATCGAGATCGACGGCCGTCGGCTGAAGCCGCTGCATCAAGCACCCTGGGTCGAAGAGCCGCGCGAGACGCTGCCGAAAGATCTGCCTGAAGGGACGGTCCACCTGTCCGGCGATTTCCTCTGCGCGCCGTTCTCGACCAGCGACGTCGAAGCGGCACCTTTGCATGGCTGGCCGGCCAATAGTCGCTGGGACGTCGTCGACAGCGCAGCAACGGCCGATGGCTGGCGCGCCGTCTTCCGTCTGCAGCGTCCGGTCATGGGCGCGACCGTCGACAAGATCCTGACCTTGCGCGACGATCATCCGTTTCTCTATCAGGAGCACGTCTTTTCCGGCGGCGCCGGCGCCATTCCCGTCGCCCATCACCCAATGACGGGGATGAAGGCCGGCGGCAGGCTGGCCTTCTCGCCGAAGCGCCTTGCCGCGACGCCGAGCGAGGCGCCGGAGCCCGATCCGGCCCGCGGCCGCTCTTTGCTCGCCTACCCGGCACGGACAGCCGACCTGACGCGCTTTCCCGCCGCCGGCGGCGGCACGATCGACCTGACCGGCTATCGCATGGACCAGCAGCGTGAGGACTTCGTGACGCTGGTCGAGGCCGATCATGGCGGGCCGGGCTGGACCGCGCTGGCGCGCCAGGCGGAAGCCGATCTGGTGCTGGTGCTGAAGAACCCAGCCGAACTGCCGGTCACCATGCTGTGGGTCAGCAATGGCGGGCGCGATTATGCGCCATGGAGCGGCCGCCACCGCGGCGTGCTCGGCATCGAGGACGGCCGCACGGCCGTCGGCCATGCCGCATCGCTCGGCGACAACTGGCTGAAGCATGAAGGCGTGGCGACCGCGTTTGCCCTTTCTGAAGGGCGCAGCTTTTCGTTCCGCCATGTCATCGGCGCACTGCCGTGGCCATCCGGCGAGCCGCCGCGCGACGTCGCGAGCTTACCGGGCCGCATGCGCATCCTGGCCGCCGACGGCGCCGTGCGCGACATTGGCTTCGACAGCGATTTCCTGCGGATCGGCAGGTCGGCCCCAGCTTGAGAGCTCGCCTCCCCACCTTCGTCATCCCAGGGCGGAGCAGGAGCGAAGCGACGTCGCGGAGACCCTGGGATCCATGCCGCGACCGTCGTCGAGGAATGCGGCGGAACAGAATTCTGCGCCGCTGAGGCGCCCTGATGTCACGGCATCGATCCCGGGGTCTGCGCTGCGTCGCTTCGCTCCTTGCTCCGCCCCAGGATGACGAAAGGGACGATCGTTTCGGGCAATCTCAAAGCTTTGCGATTTGCCGACGGACGGTCAAAATCCCTGAGCGAGGAAACTAATCTCGGGTTTGAAATTCCCGCGAATTGTCGCCAAGATCGAAAACACTCAGCCAGAAAGGCTCCAATGTCAGAGATAGCCCATATTGCTGCTGCCATCTTCAAGCGCGCCGGCAAGGCGCCGCGCTTCATCGTTGCCATTGCCGGTCCGCCCGGCGCCGGCAAATCGACATTGTCGGCAGGCTTGCACGACCTGCTGCCGGAAGGCACGGCAGAAGTCGTGCCGATGGATGGCTTCCATTACGATGATGTCGTGCTCGAGCGACGCGGCCTTCGCCAACGAAAAGGTGCCCCGGAAACCTTTGATTTTGCCGGCTTCGAAACGCTGCTCAAGCGCATCCGCGCCGGCGAGCCGGATATCGCGATCCCGGTCTTCGACCGCAGCATGGAGCTGTCGCGCGCCGCCGCTGCGATCATCGCCGCCGACACCAAATTCATCCTGGTCGAAGGCAATTATCTGCTGCTCGACGAAGAGCCATGGACGCGGCTGGCGCCGCTGTTCGACTTCTCGATCTTTGTCGATGTGCCGCGCGCCGACCTCGAGCGCCGACTGCTGGAGCGATGGCACGAGCACGGCCGGTCCGACGAGGACGCGCGCGCCTGGATTGCTTCCAACGACATGCCGAACATCGATCGCGTGCTTGCCCGTCGGCGGCCCGCCGACCTGGTGGTTGGTGAACAGGCCTGATCTGTAAGGACTGTTCGGCCGGAACCTTAACACTTTCAGGCCGTTATCCCGGACACGGCAATCGTGCCGCATGAGGGAACAGTTCGATGGAAACCATGGCAAGAAAGCCTGCGCCCGCCAAGGGCAGGGCAACACGATCAAAAGCAACGCGAGCGAAAACCAGCGCCGGCCCGGCAGCGGCCCGCTCCAAGGACGCGGCAAAGCCCAGCTTTGGCAAGGCGGCGCCGAAGAAGGTGGTGCCTGCCGCGGCCAAAGCCGCTGCACCCAAGCCCAAAAAGCCGGCAAGCAGCAGAGGATCGATCGCAGGCAGCGCAATGCGCACCGTCAAAACGACGGCCAACGTCGCCGCCGGTGCCGTGCTTGCGACCGCCAAAGGTGCGGCCTCGCTTGCCGCTTCCGTAGTCGGCAAGGGCTCGAAACCCCGGACCAAGGCAAAATAGCCGGGCCAGTCTGGCTTTCGATCAGGCTCTGGCCGGAATGGTGAGGCCCCTCTGCACCGCCGGCCGGGCAAGGCCGCGCTCCAGCCATGCGCCGACGCTGGGGAAATCGTCGAAACCGACGAGTTCCCGTGCCTCATAAAAGCCGATCAGATTGCGCACCCATCCAAGCATCGAAATGTCGGCGATGGTGTAATCGTCGCCCATGATCCAGCTGCGGCCCTTGAGCCTCGTTTCGAGGACGCCGATCAGCCGTCGCGATTCATCGCGGTAGCGCTCCAGCGGGCGCTTGTCGGCGATTTCGCGCCCGGCGAATTTGTGGAAGAAACCGACTTGGCCGAACATCGGCCCGATCGAAGCCATCTGGAAGAACACCCACTGGATCGTCTCGTAACGCAGCGTTGCGTCTGCCGGGACCAGCTTGCCGGTCTTGTCGCTGAGGTAGAGCAGGATGGCGCCGGATTCGAACAGGCCGATCGGTTTGCCGCCCGGGCCGTCCGGATCGATCATCGCCGGTATCTTGCCGTTCGGGTTCAAAGACAGGAATTCCGGGGTCCAGCTCTCGTTCTTGCCGATGTCGACGGCATGCGGCTCGTACGGCAGGCCAAGTTCCTCCAGCGCGATCGATATCTTCACCCCGTTGGGCGTCGGAAACGAATAAAGCTGAATGCGGTCGGGGTGGCTCGCCGGCCAGCGCCTGGCGATCGGAAACGCGGACAGATCGGTCATCGAAACTCCTGGTCGGGGGGCGCCCCGAACGGCGCGGTCATGGCGGGTCGCAGAGAGTTAGGCGCGACGCTTGGCGCGATCAATATGCGCATGGAAAGTTTCACCGGCCCCGAAAGGGGCGCGGTCAGACGGCCTTGACCGCCAGCACCGCATTGGTGCCGCCGAAGGCGAAGCTGTTGCTGATCGCGGTGCGCACCGCGCGCTCGCGCGCCACGTTCGGCGTGATGTCGAGATCGCAGTCGGCGTCGGCTTCCCGATAGTTGGCGGTCGGCGGCACGATGTCGTCGCGGATCGCCATCACGCAGGCGATCATTTCCAGCGCGCCGGACGCGCCGAGACAGTGGGCGTGCATCGATTTGGTCGAGGAGATAGAAAGCTTGTAGGCATGGCCGCCGAAGACACGCTTGATCGCCGCCGTCTCGATCTGGTCGTTGGCCTTGGTGCCGGTGCCATGCGCGTTGAGATAGTCGACGTCTTCCGGATTGAGCCCGGCATCGACGAGGCAGAAGCGCATCGCCGCCTCCGGCCCTTCGATGGTCGGCGCAACGATGTCGGAGGCGTCGGCGGAAAGGCCGACGCCGGCGATTTCGGCAAGGATGGCGGCGCCGCGCGCCATGGCATGCTCATAGGTTTCCAGCACCACCATGCCCGCACCCTCGCCGAGCACAAGGCCTTGGCGATCGGCCGAAAACGGCCGGCAGGTGTCCGGCGACAATACCCGCAGGGCCTCCCAGCCCTTGAGGATGCCCCAGACCAGCGGCGCATCGGTGCCGCCGGCGACCATGACGTCGGCACGGCCGAGCCTGATCTGGTCGACTGCCGAGGCAATGGCGTGGTTGGATGACGAGCAGGCAGAGGTGATGCCGAAGACCGGCCCGCGTAGACCAAGATTCATGCTGACGTGGCCGGCGGCAGCGCCCGGCATTACTTTCGGCACGGTGAAGATGCCGGCGCGGTTCTTGCCTTCGAGCAGGATGGCGCGATAGCTCTCTTCGATTGCCTCCCAGCCGCAGACGCCGACGCCGACGATGGTGCCCGCCCGATAGGTGTTGGCCGCGTGCGGGTTCAATCCCGCCTGCTGTGCCGCCTCCCGCGCGGCGATCGTCGCCAGAAGGCTGAAGCGGTCCATCGACACGACCTGCTTGCGGTCGATGCCGTGCTCGGGAAGCGTTTTGATTTCGCAACCGACCCTGACCTTGAGGTCATACAGCTCGGAATTGACGATCGCACCGATTGCTGAACGGCCGGTGCGCATCTCGTTCCATATTGCTGGTGCATTGGTGCCGAGCCCGCATAACCCGCCGATGCCCGTGATGACGATGCGCTTGTGCATTCAGTCAGGCTTTTTTCGCGATCAGCGCGCGAACCGCCTCGACCATGTCGCCGACATTCTTCAGATTGCTCCAGGCATCGACCGTGTTCATCTCGATTTCGATGCCATACTGTTCCTCGAGATCGAAGATGATCTCCGTCAGTTCCAGCGAATGGATGCCAAGGGCGGTCAGTTCGGTACTGGTGGTGATTTCCTCGCCGCCCGGCTCGGCATGAGCCTTGATCTTGGCGATGATATCGTTTGCCAGCTGGTCAGCCATTCGGTTTCTTCCCCAACTCTGTCGTTTCCCGACGCCAACTGATCAGCGCCCCTTTTGTCCTCGATTACGTCGTCATCGTCGCCTTTTACCCCCGCCAGGCGCCGGTGACCGTACCAAGGTGGCTCCCTCTATAGAAACCGAAACGCTGTCAAGCAACAAGCTATATATCGACAAAGCCGCCGCAGTGCTTAACGTTGGTGTCGTGGATACGATCGCATATAGCTTGAGCTCAGTGTCGCCGGCCCAGCGCGTTGCCGGCGTCGCGCGGCTTGGCTGCGACTGGAACGGAGGCCGCACGCGTCTTCGGCGCTTGTACCAGGACGGCTCGGCCAAGATCCGCATGCCGGCAGTCTCGGCCGATCCGCTCGAAGCTGTCCTGATCAACACTGCCGGTGGGCTGACCGGTGGCGACCGTCTCGCCTGGCAGGTCGATGTCGGTGCCGGCGCCTCCGCAACCATAACAACGCAGGCCTGCGAGAAAATCTACCGCGCCGCATCCGATCGCGCCGAAGTGCGGGTGCAACTGACCGTCGGCGAAGGCGGCCACATTGCCTGGCTGCCGCAGGAAACCATCGTCTTCGACCGCTCGGTCTTTGCCCGCACGCTTGACGTGGAGCTTGCCGCCGGAGCCGAGGCGCTGATCCTGGAGGCTACTGTCTTCGGCCGCCTGGCCATGGGCGAACGGGCAACGCAAGGCTATTTCCACGACCGCTGGCGCGTCCGCCAGGACGGAGCGCTGGTCCATGCCGAGGAGTTCCGCATCGGGCCCGACATTGCGGCCACCTTGAACCGTAGGGCCGTGGCCGGTGGCGGCATCGCCGTGGCGACGCTGCTGATGGTGTCGCCGCGGGCAGAGGCTTTGCTCGAGCCGGCCCGGGGCATGGTCGGCGGCCAGGGCGGCGTCAGTTTCTGGAGTGTGCGGAAATCTGGCAAGCTTCTTGCGAGGCTGTTCGCCGAGGACGGCTACCAGCTCCGCAAGCGGCTGGTGCCGCTTGTCGAATTGCTCAACGGGCGGGCGGGCCTGCCCAAATTATGGTCACTCTGATTTCGATTATGCCACTGCAGGAAGAAGCATGAATCTGACGCCGAGGGAGAAAGACAAGCTGCTGATCGCCATGGCGGCGATCGTGGCCCGCAAGCGGCTCGAACGCGGCGTCAAGCTCAACCACCCGGAAGCGATCGCGCTGATCACCGATTTCGTCGTCGAGGGTGCCCGCGACGGGCGCGCGGTCGCCGAGCTGATGGAGGCCGGCGCCCATGTCGTGACCCGGGCGCAGGTGATGGAAGGCATTGCCGAAATGATCCACGATGTGCAGGTCGAGGCGACGTTTCCCGACGGCACCAAGCTGGTGACCGTGCACGAACCGATCAGATAATCACCAAAGGCGAGGAGAGGAAAATGCTTGAGCTGCGTCCCAACTGCGAATGCTGCGACAAGGATCTGCCGCCCGATGCGACAGATGCGGTGATCTGCACCTTCGAATGCACCTTCTGCGCGGACTGCGCCCAAAACGTGCTCGGCGGCGCCTGTCCGAATTGTGGCGGCAACTTCTCGGCCCGCCCGATCCGTCCGGCAGCGATGCTGAAGAAATATCCGGCCTCGACCCAGCGCATTCTCAAGGCAGAGGGCTGCGGCCCGGCCCGCAAGGCCGCGTGAGAGGCATGATGATCTCGAAGATGGAAGGTACGCCGATGATCCCCGCTACGATGAAACGCACAACGCTGTCGGCGGTCCTGCTGCTGGCGGCAGCTGGGCCAACCTATGCCCATGTCGGCGACGGCACGGTTTCGTCCTTCACCGCCGGCTTCACCCACCCGCTCTCCGGCCTCGATCACATGACGGTGATGATTGCCGTCGGCCTGTGGGCAGCGCTCAAGGGCGGCAAAGCGATCTGGGCATGGCCGCTGGCTTTCGTCGGCGTCATGCTGGCCGGCGGCGCGCTCGGCATCCTGCATGTGCCGATCGCTTTCGTCGAGCCGGCCATATTGGCGTCCGTCGTGGTGCTCGGGCTGCTGGTTGCGCTCGCCGTCGACCTTCCGGTCTCGGCCGGCGTCGCCGTCATCGGCCTGTTCGCGTTGTTCCACGGCTATGCCCACGGCACCGAGGTGCCCGAAAATGCGGGTGGGCTCGGCTACATGGCGGGCTTTGCCGCCGCCACCGCGCTGCTCCACGCCGTCGGCATCACTGCCGGTTTCAACCTCGGCTGGCGCTTCCGCGGACTTGCCCGCGTCGCCGGGGCCGCCTGTGCCACGATTGGCGCCGGCCTTGCTTTCGGCGTCCTGTGAGGGCCGCAATGATCCCAGGTGAAATCATCACGGCAAGCGGCGAGATAGAGCTGAACAAGGGTCTGGCGACCGTCACCTTGAAGGTAGCCAACAGCGGCGATCGGCCGATCCAGGTCGGCAGCCATTATCATTTCTTCGAGACCAATGAAGGGCTGAGATTCGATCGCGACCAGGCCCGCGGCATGCGCCTCGACATCGCTGCCGGCACCGCCATGCGCTTCGAGCCGGGGCAGGAGCGTGACGTTACCCTGGTGCCGTTCGGCGGCAAGCGCGAGGTCTACGGATTTCAGCAGAAGATCATGGGCAAGCTGTGAGATCGAAGGCGTCGAGCAGTTTCGGCTCAGCCGGGCGGCTTGGCCGCCGCATAGATGACGACCTTTCCCGGATCGTCGAATTCCACCGCCAGAACGTCCTCGGTTTGCACTCTCCGCGAGTCGATGGCGTTGAACAGCAATGCGTTCGCCTCGATCTCCTTACGCAGCTCGGCAATGTCGTCCCGATGTTGCCTGACCTTGTTTTCGATCGCCGGCGGCGGGCCGCCTTCGGTGCGCGCGGCGTCGGTAAGAAACACGATATCGACCTTGTCGAGCTTGGATGTCTTGCGCACGACAGCGATGTTTTCACGCGTGCGGTCGATCGCCGAGCTGACCTTGCCGGCTTCCGCATTTGTCTTGGTCTCTTCCTGGCCGACCTCCGAGCCGACGATCCGGTTGACGGTCTCGGCGCTATCGAGGCTCTGCGCGTTCAGCGCGGCGTGCGGAATGCTGGCTGCCAGAAACGCGGTCGCAGCAATCCCATGCAGCCATCTGGTGTCGGAGAAGGTGGTGATCGCCATCGCTCGTTCTCAGGCTCCTTTTCGAGGCTTGTGTCAGGGCGACAGGACCGAAACGTAACTTCCCCTGTGAAGGTTCCCTTTGCGATGCGGCGGGCTGACCGGGCGCCGGCCCGCCGCCTCGCCTCGTCAGCTGGCTTTCTTGGTGATCAGCGTCAGCGCGCCATTGGTGCTCATGCTGGCGGCGATCACCTGCGCCGAGGTGAGTCCTTTCGCTTCGAGCGCGGACTTGACCTCCGGTGTCGCGTCGATCGAGCCGCGCAGCTTCTGCAAATCGGCATCGCTGCGCTTAGCGATCACCTCGTTGACCTTGGCTTGAGTGTCCGCCGGCAGATCCTTGATATCGACGACATTGATCGCCTGAATGGTGGGCGCCTGCGGCTGCGCCCCGGGCGCGGCAGGAGCAGGAGCGGCCGGCGCCGGACTGGGCTGCTGCGCAGGCTGTTGCTGGGCGCTGGCGGCGGTTGCGAGCACCAGCGTGGCGGCGGCTGCCAGAAGGGTCGTTTTGCGCATGGATGTTCCTTTCCATCGATTGGCAAATGGTCGTTTTGGGGTGGCCCGCCCACCTCAACCGCCAAATGGGATCGGAAAGTGTCGCTCAGCGGGTCATTGCGTGACCATAGGATGGCGGCAATGTGGGTCCCGGCTTCGACAAGCGGTATTTTCGGGCTGTATTTCGGGAGCAATTGCTGATGGCTAAAATCACCCGCGCCGCCTATGCGCAGATGTACGGCCCGACCGTTGGCGACAAGGTCCGGCTCGCCGACACCGAACTGTTCATCGAGGTCGAAAAGGATCTCACCCTTTACGGTGAGGAGGTGAAATTCGGCGGCGGCAAGGTCATCCGCGATGGCATGGGCCAGAGCCAGGTTTCGCGCGCGCAAGGCGCGGTCGACACCGTCATCACCAATGCGCTGGTCGTCGATGCCACCGCCGGTATCGTCAAGGCAGATATCGGCCTCAGGGACGGCCGTATCGCCGCGATCGGCAAGGCCGGCAATCCGGATACTCAAGACGGCGTCACCATCATCATCGGCCCGGGCACCGAGATCATCGCCGGCGAGGGCAAGATCCTGACCGCCGGCGGCTTCGACGCGCATATCCACTTCATCTGCCCGCAGCAGATCGAGGAAGCGCTGATGTCGGGCATCACCACCATGCTCGGCGGCGGCACCGGCCCGGCGCACGGTACGCTGGCCACCACCTGCACGCCTGGGCCGTGGCATCTGGCACGCATGATCCAGTCTTTCGATGCCTTCCCGATGAATATCGGCCTGTCGGGCAAGGGCAACGCGTCGCTGCCTGCCGCGCTCGAGGAGATGGTGCTCGCCGGCGCCTGCTCGCTGAAGCTGCATGAGGACTGGGGCACGACACCGGCTGCAATCGACTGCTGCCTGTCGGTCGCCGACGATTACGACGTGCAGGTGATGATCCACACCGACACGCTGAACGAGTCCGGCTTCGTCGAAAACACGGTGGCGGCGATCAAGGGCCGCACCATCCATGCCTTCCACACCGAAGGCGCCGGCGGCGGCCACGCACCTGATATCATCAAGGTCTGCGGCCTGCCCAACGTCATTCCGTCCTCGACCAATCCGACCCGCCCCTACACGGTCAACACGCTGGCCGAACACCTCGACATGCTGATGGTCTGTCACCATCTGTCGCCGTCGATCCCCGAAGATATCGCCTTTGCCGAAAGCCGCATCCGCAAGGAAACCATCGCCGCCGAAGACATTCTGCACGACATCGGCGCCTTCTCGATCATCTCGTCGGACAGCCAGGCCATGGGCCGCGTCGGCGAAGTCGCGATCCGCACCTGGCAGACCGCCGACAAGATGAAGCGCCAGCGCGGTTCGCTGCCGCAGGAGACCGGCGACAACGACAATTTCCGCGTCCGCCGCTACATCGCCAAATACACCATCAATCCGGCCATCGCGCATGGCCTGTCGAAGGACATTGGCTCGGTGGCGGTGGGAAAACGCGCCGATCTCGTGCTGTGGAATCCGGCGTTCTTCGGCGTCAAGCCGGACATGGTGCTGATCGGCGGCATGATCGCCGCCGCCCCGATGGGCGATCCCAACGCCTCGATCCCGACGCCGCAGCCGATGCACTATCGGCCGATGTTCGGCGCCTATGGCAAGGCGATGACCAATTCGTCGGTGACATTCGTTTCGAAAGCCGCGCTCGACGCCGGCCTGCGCGGCAGGCTCGGCGTCGACAAGCAGATGGTGGCGGTCGAGAATACCCGCGGCGGCATCGGCAAGCATTCGATGGTGCTCAACGACGCCACGCCGCATGTCGAGGTCGACCCCGAAACCTACGAGGTCCGCGCCGACGGCGAGTTGCTCACCTGCGAGCCGGCCACCGTACTGCCGATGGCGCAACGCTACTTCCTGTTCTGAACCATAGGCGTTAGAACGACCGATGTAGAACATGCCGCGCCAGGCCTATGGACCAGCAACTCCCTTACGCCCACGACATTTTCCCGCATATCCGCATTGTCCTGGGCATGGTGATCGGCCTTGGCGTCACACGGCTGCTGTCGGGGCTCGCCCGCATCGTCCAGCATCCCGGCCAGTACCGGCTCTATCCCGTGCACCTCGCCTGGGTTGCGTCGGTGCTTCTGATGCTGGTGCATTTCTGGTGGTGGGAGTTCGGCCTGTTCCAGATCGAGAATTGGACCTTCGGCAAATACCTGTTCATCATCTTCTACGCCGTCACGCTGTTCCTGCTCTGCGCGCTGCTGTTCCCGGATTCGATGCTGGACTACACCAGCTATGAGGATTTCTTCTATTCGCGCCGGGCCTGGTTCTTCGGCCTGCTGGCGGCGATCTATCTGCTCGACGTGATCGACACGCTGCTGAAAGGGCCGGCGCATTTCGCCCATTTCGGCACCGAATATCTGATCCGCACGCCGGTTTTCGTCGCGCTTTGCGTCATTGCGATCCTGCTGCGCGATCGCCGCTTTCACATCGCCTTTGTCGCCGGCGCGCTCGTCTATCAGATATCGTTCATCCTGCGGCTCTTCGACACGATCGTCTGAGCCCCATTGGGGCGGATGATCGGATAGTCTAGGCTTTTTGCGAAAGGCAGTCTTACATGAAGCTCGATATTCGCACCGACTTCACCAAATTCCCGCGCGCCGTCTCCGTCCTGGCCGCAGGCGAAGCCGGAACCACTACGCCATATGACAGCGCAGTGCTTGCTCATGACGAGCGGCATCTGCGCCGTCGCGCCATCGAAACGGCCCGTAGCGACAAGGTGCTGGTCGACCTGCCCGAACCGGTGACGTTGAACCATGGTGACCGGCTGGTGCTGGAGGATGGCCGCCAAATCGAGATCATCGCGGCCGACGAGCCGCTCTACGACATCAGGGCCAGCGATCCTGTCCATCTGGCCGAGCTTGCCTGGCACATCGGCAACCGCCATCTCGCCGCCGCAATCGAAGCTGGGCGCATCCTCATCCTGCGCGACCATGTCATCAAGGCGATGCTGGAGGGATTGGGCGCCATTGTGAGCGACGTCTCCGAGCCGTTCAAGCCGGTGCGCGGCGCTTATTCCGGCCATGGCGGGCACGGCCATGCTCATGCCGAGGCGCATACGCACAGCCACGCCGAAGCGCATTCTCATAGCCATAGCGAATCGCATTCCCACAGCCATTCGCACGACCATGACCATGACTGACCAGCCTTCCAACATTGCATTGTTGCGGCTGATGGCGTGGCTGTCGCCTTCCTTCCCGGTCGGCGGCTTTTCCTACAGCCATGGCTTGGAACAAGCCGTGCATGCCGGGCTGGTTGCCGACAGCAAAGACCTTGCAGCGTGGCTGGAAACGCTGGTCGAGATGGGTTCCGGCTGGAACGATGCGGTGCTGTTTGCCGAAAGCTGGCGCCGGGCGCGCGAAGCCGGCGATCTGGTCGAGGTCGCTGCGCTCGCCGAGGCCCTAGCCGGCTCGCGCGAGCGTCATGCCGAAACCATGCTGCAGGGCGCCGCCTTCCTGAAGGCGGCCTCGGCCTGGCCGTGCCAGGTGCTGGACCGCCTGCCGGCCGAATGTGCCTATTGCGTCGCCGTCGGTGCCGTCGCCGGCGGCCACGGATTTATGCTGCGGGATGCGCTGGCCGGCTTCCTGCAGGCCTTCTTTTCCAACCTCGTCCAGGCCGCGATCCGGCTTGGTGTCGTTGGCCAGACCGGAGCGACCGCGCTGCTCGCCGCCTTCGAGCCGCTGGCCTTGGCGACTGCAGCCCGCGCTGCCGACTCGACCCTCGACGATCTCGGCGGCTGCGCTTTTATCTCAGACATCACGGCGATGAAGCACGAGACCCAGTACTCGCGGCTGTTCCGCTCATGATCGTCCTCGCTTTCGCCCTCTCGCTGGTCCTGCTGCTGATCACCGCGCTGCATGTCTATTGGGCTATTGGCGGCATCTGGCCGGGCATGGATGCTGCCTCCTGCGCCCGCGCCGTCATCGGCTTTCATGGCGTCGACGAAATGCCGGCACCCTTCGCCAGCTTTGCCGTTGCCGCCTGCCTCGGCCTGGCGACACTGTGGCCGATGGCGCTCGAGGGCATCTTTGCCACGCCCTTTCCCAAGGCCGGGCTTGCCGCCACGTCGCTGCTCATCGCGCTGGTTTTCCTGGCGCGCGGCATTGCCGGCTTCACGCCGTGGTGGCGCCGGCTGACTCCCGAGCAACCTTTCGCGCGGCTCGATCTGCGTTATTATTCGCCGCTGTGCCTGCTGATCGGCCTCGGCTTCGCCATCCTTGCCTTCACGGAGTTCCCCGCATGATATCCCCGAACGGCCCTCTTCGCATCGGCATCGGCGGTCCGGTCGGCTCCGGCAAGACGACGCTCACCGAAAAGCTCTGCAAGGCGCTGCGCGACGAGTTCTCGATCGCCGTCGTCACCAACGACATCTACACCAAGGAGGACGCCATGATGCTGGCGCGCCTCCAGGCGCTGCCCGAAGATCGCATCATCGGCGTCGAGACCGGCGGCTGCCCGCACACCGCCATCCGCGAGGACGCCTCGATCAATCTGCAGGCGATTGCCGAAATGACCAAAAAATTCCCGGATCTCGACATCATCTTCATCGAATCGGGCGGCGACAACCTCGCCGCCACCTTCTCGCCGGACCTTGCCGACCTGACGCTCTATGTCATCTCGGTTTGCCAGGGCGAGGAGATTCCGCGCAAGGGCGGACCGGCGATCACCCGGTCCGATTTCCTGGTCATCAACAAGAGCGACCTTGCGCCCTATGTGAACGTCAATCTCGATGTCATGGAACGCGACGCTGCCCGCATGCGCGGCAAACGGCCGTTCGGCTTCACCGACCTGTCGCGCGGCAAGGGGCTGCAGGAGGTCATCGATTTTATCGTCGAGCATGGCGGCCTAAGGGTCGGCGCCGCCGCCAGTACGGCAGCATAGCAATCGCGTTCGCCTGCACCAAACGAAACCGGTTGCGCGTCTTCCCGCCGCGCGGCATCCTCGCCTCTTTCACGGAGGTCTACGATGAGCATCACGCGCCTGCAGAAGGAAGTGCTGACCAACCTGCCGTTCTATGAAGAACGTGTCGATCTCGCTTGCGCCTTCCGCTGGACGGCGCGGCTCAACATGCACGAGGCGGTGGCCAATCATTTCTCGCTGGCGGTCAACGACGATGGCTCGCAATTCCTGATGAATCCCAATCAGGTGCATTTCTCGCGCATCAAAGCGAGCGACCTGCTGCTGATCGACGCCAACGATCCCGACACGCTCTCCGGCCCGAATGCACCTGACCCGACGGCATGGGGCCTGCATGGCGCCATCCATCGCAATGTGCGTCATGCACGCTGCGTCATGCATGTCCACTCGATCCACGCCACGGTGCTTGCCTCGCTCGCCGACTCGACGTTGCCGCCGGTCGACCAGAACTCAGCGATCTTCTTCAACCGCCATGTCGTCGACGGGCATTACGGCGGGCTGGCCTTCGAGGAAGAAGGCGAGCGCTGCTCGCAGCTTCTTGTCGACCCGAAGGTCAAGGTCATGGTGATGGGCAACCATGGCGTGCTGGTCATCGGCGACAGCGTCGCCGACACCTTCAACCGCATGTTCTATTTCGAGCGCGCCGCCGAAACCTACATCAAGGCGCTGTGGACCGGCCGGCCGCTGCGGGTATTGTCGGACGAGATCGCCGAGAAAGCGGCAAGGGAACAGGAAGATTATCCCGGTCAGGCCGAGCGCCACCTTTCCGAACTGAAGGCGATCCTCGACGAGCAGGAGCCTGCCTACCGGAACTGAGCGCCCGTTAAAGCTTTAAAGTCCCAGATGGGCCCGCAATTCCTCGGCCCTGTTGATGACAATCGCCCCCGGCGGCCCTTCCATCGGCGCCTCCGGCCAGAAGACCGTCTTCATTCCCGCCGCCAGCCCCGCCGTGGCGCCGGTCATGCTGTCGTCGACCGCTACGGCCTCGGCGGGATCGACGCCGGCCAGCCAGGCGGCGCGCAGGAATGGCTCGGGATGCGGCTTGCCTTCGCGCACGTCGTTGCGGCTGATGGTCTTCATGCCGGGGTAGAAAAGGCCGACCGCGCGCAGATTGGCGTCGACGATCAGCCGGTCGGAATTGGACACCACCGCCTGCTCCACGCCAAGCTTGCGCAGCTCGTTGAAAATCTCGATCGCGCCGCTGCGTGGCCTCAGCGTTTGCGCCATCGGCAGATAGTGATCGTATTTGCGCACGATCCAGTCGTCGAAAGGCAGGTCGAGGCCGAACTCGTCGCGCAGCATCTCGTAGACCGGCCATGCGGCGATGCCGAGCACGCGCTCATGCAGGTCGGTTGGCGGGGCGATGCCAACGCTGTGCAGCGCCGCAATCAGCGCCGCCTCGTGCAGCGGTTCGCTGTCGACCAGCGTGCCGTCCATATCCCAGAAAACCGCTTTCGGCGTCATGCAAGGCTCCATTCTCCAAAATCCCTTAAAGCGTTTAGCTCCGGAGATAAACCGCCGCGTACCCGCTAATGCATGTCGCACAAAAGTATGCCGCGGTTTTGCGATATCGACATACATAAAAAAGAAGCGCGTCGCATGAGGCCGATCGAACACGTCGCGCTTTGGAACCGAGATTGGTGCGACCTCGACAGCCTTGCTGTTGCGACGAGACTAGGTCGACCCCGTCATTTCGTTCGAAGCACCAAGTCCGGACCTTAAGCAATTGCTCGTACAATAGGCAATTGCGCACAACCCCATTCCCTGCGAAACTATGGTGCTCCGCCTCTTATGCTCGGCGGGCTGGGAGGCAGGACCTTGAATTCGCGGCAGGATAGCGGCGGCAACAGGCTGGACGACGCGGCGCGCGCCGGCTGGCTCTATTACGTTGCCGGCAACACCCAGGACCAGATCGCCGCCACGCTTGGCATCTCCCGGCAGACGGCGCAGCGGCTGGTGTCGCTCGCGGTCTCCGAAGGGTTGATCAAGGTGCGCGTCGACCATCCGATCGCCAATTGCCTCGACCTTGCGGCACGGCTGAAATCGCGCTTTGCGCTTGATCTGGTCGAGGTGGTGCCGAGCGACCCGTCTTCGTCCTCCACCGTCATCGGCGTCGCCGAGGCGGCGGCGGCCGAGATCGAGCGGCGGCTGCGGTCGCCGACGCCGATCGTCATGGCGATCGGCACCGGCCGCACACTGAAGGCGGCGATCGAGCAGCTGCCGCCGATGGAATGCCCGCAGCACAAGGTGGTGTCGCTGACCGGCAACATCTCGCCGGACGGCTCGGCCGCCTTCTACAACGTGATCTTCACCATGGCCGACAGGGTCAAGGCGCGCTCGTTTCCGATGCCTTTGCCGGTCATCGCCTCCTCGCCCGAGGAGCGCGAGATGCTGCTCAGCCAGCCGATGATCCAGCCGACGCTGGCGCTTGCGGCCGAGGCCGACGTCACCTTTGTCGGCATCGGCGATCTCGGCCCGAAGGCGCCGCTTTACGAGGACGGCTTCATTTCGGAGGGTGAATTGAAGGCGCTGCAGAAGGCCGGCGGCGTCGCCGAGATCGTCGGCTGGGTGTTCGATCGCGACGGCCGCATGATCGACGGTATCACCAACGACCGGGTCTCGTCGGCGCCGCTGCCGTCGCGCGAAAAGTCGCTGGTGATCGCGCTCGCCATGGGCGACCGCAAGCTGCCGGGCATCTTCGCCGCCGTCAACCGGCGGCTGGTCAACGGCCTCATCACCGATGAGCGGACCGCCGCCGCCCTGCTGGCGGGCGCATGATCTCCGAGCCGCTGGCGGTCGGAAACGATCATGTGAAGTCGAAACGCATCTGAACACCCGATAAAAAGAGCGACACTACTGGCGACGTCCGCAAGGATCATTGCCGTCGAGGAAGCCCATGTCGCGCTGCAGATGCGGCGGCAGTTCCCGGACGTCGAGATAGGCCCGTTTCCGCGCCGCGTGCCTTGCCAATCCCCGCGCCAGCCGTGAAAACCAGCCGTGGGCTGGAGCAAGAAGCAGCTTTTCCTGTATTGTGGTCATGATCGTCAGCCTTCGCTATCTCTAGGCGTAATTGATCTTCAACAGGGAATATCGGTAGGACCGGCCGGTGCCGCCAATCAAACGTCGATCACTGCCCATAAGGAGGGCTTATGCCGGAGCTCAATTCACGACAGCTGGTTTCGCAGCTTCCTCCGCTTCAGGCGATCCGGGTGTTCGAGGCGGTGGCGCGGCATCTCTCGTTCACCAAGGCCGCCCAGGAGCTTGGCATGACGCAGGCGGCGGCAAGCTATCAGATCAAGCTTTTGGAGGAGCGCATCGGCGCGCCCTTGTTCCTGCGCCAGCCAAAACAGATCGTGCTGACCGAACCTGGCCAACGCCTGGCGCCCGCGGTCAGCGAAGCGTTCGCGCTGTTGAGCGGCGCCTATGCCGCCGCGCGCACCGGCGCCGACGGCGTGCTTTGCGTTTCGACGCTGCTGACCTTTGCCTCCAATTGGCTGGCGCAGCATCTCGGCTCGTTCCAGGTCGCGCATCCGTCGCTGGCGGTGCGCGTCGATACTTCGAACAGGGTTGTCGACTTTGCCAGAGAGGATATCGACATCGCCATCCGCTCCGGCGGCGGCAACTGGCCGGGCGTCGAGACCCATATGCTTTTCAGGGCCGATTTCACGCCGGTTCTCAGCCCAAAACTCGCGGCCAGCATCGGCGGCGTCAACGAACCGGCCGACCTGCTGCGGCTGCCGATCCTCGACCCGGGCGACATCTGGTGGCGGGACTGGTTTGCCGCCGCCGGCCTGCCGGTCGCGGAATTGGCCAAACGCACCGGCACCAGCATGGGCGCGCAAGCCTACGAGGCCAATGCCGCGATTGCTGGCCATGGCGTGGCGATCGTCACCAAGGCGCTGTTCAAGACCGAACTTGCCGACGGCCGCCTGATCCAGCCCTTCGATCTGGTTGGTGACGACGGCCATGCCTATTGGCTGGTCTATCCGACGGCGCGGCGCAACGTGCCGAAGATCCGCGCCTTTCGTGATTGGATCCTGAGCGAGATCGCTTGCCAATAGGCCGAATCCAGGCCACCCGGACAGCAAAGCTCCGGCTTTTGGCGGCGCGATGGGCCCGATCCAACCCTTCTCCACATATACCGCGAGTGTCCCAGGCTTGCCGCTGCACGAGACCAGCGTGCTGCGCTGCAGCAACGAATCCGGCTTGACATAATTCACGGTAAGTGAGTAATTGCTCACAGCCAAGGCAAATGCTCATCTTGGTTCATGGGAGGAATTTTGATGAAACTTCGCACGTTCACCCTAGGCCTGTTGTCGGCCAGCGCGCTTGCTTTCGCCGCGCATGCCGAATCCATCACCATCGCCACGGTCAACAATGGCGACATGGTCCGCATGCAGAAGCTGACCGACGACTTCACCGCCAAGAATCCCGACGTCCAGCTGCAGTGGGTCACGCTCGAGGAAAACGTCCTGCGCGAGCGCGTCACCACCGACATCGCCACCAAGGGCGGCCAGTACGACGTGATGACCATCGGCACCTATGAGGTGCCGATCTGGGCCAAGCAGAGTTGGCTCCTGCCGCTCGACAAGCTCGGCGACGACTATGACGTCAAGGACATCATCCCGGCTATTGCCGGCGGCCTGTCGGTCGACGGCAAGCTCTACGCCGCGCCTTTCTACGGCGAAAGCTCCTTCGTCATGTACCGCAAGGACCTGATGGAGAAGGCCGGGCTCAAGATGCCCGACGCGCCGACCTGGGACTTCATCAAGCAGGCTGCCGACAAAATGACCGACCGCGCCAACGGCGTGAACGGCGTCTGCCTGCGCGGCAAGGCCGGCTGGGGCGAGAACATGGCCTTCCTGACCGCCATGTCGAACTCGTTCGGCGCGCGCTGGTTCGACGAGAACTGGAAGCCGCAATTCGACCAGCCCGAGTGGAAGAACACACTGCAATTCTATGTTGACCTAATGAAGGCCGACGGCCCCGAGGGCGCTTCGTCCAACGGCTTCAACGAAAACCTGGCGCTATTCCAGCAGGGCAAATGCGGCATGTGGATCGATGCCACCGTCGCCGCTTCCTTCGTTTCCGACCCGAAGAACTCCACCGTCGCCGACAAGGTCGGCTATGCGCTGGCACCGGACAATGGCCTCGGCAAGCGCGGCAATTGGCTCTGGGCCTGGTCGCTGGCCATCCCCGCCGGCACCCAGAAGGCCGACGCCGCTCAAAAGTTCGTATCCTGGGCAACCAGCAAGCACTATGCCGAGCTCGTCGCCTCGAAGGAAGGCTGGGCCAACGTTCCGCCGGGAACGCGCTCCTCACTCTATGCCAATCCCGAGTACCAGAAGGCGGCACCTTTCGCCAAGATGACGCTGGACTCGATCAACTCCGCCGATCCGACGCACCCAACCGTCAAGCCGGTGCCTTATGTCGGCGTACAGTTCGTCGCCATTCCTGAGTTCCAGGGCCTCGGCACCACTGTCGGCCAGCTCTTCTCGGCGGCACTTGCCGGCCAGTCGAGCGTCGACGATGCCCTGAAGCAGGCGCAGGACGCCGCCACCGCGACGATGACCGAGGGCGGTTACATCAAGTAGGCTCCTCCCGGTGCCGGTTGCCAATGGCGACCGGCAACGGCCGCCCGAATCCCAGTTCGGGCGGCCGGCTATCACACCGCTGAAAACTTGGCTGACCTCGAAGGGTGACCGTCATGGCTACTCAGCAGACCCGTTCGCTTGCCCGCTTCATGATGGCGCCATCCGTGGTGCTGCTGCTGGTTTGGATGATTGTACCGCTGGCATTCACGCTGTGGTTCTCCTTCCAACAGTACAATCCGCTCAATCCGATGCGCGACGGCTTCGTCGGGTTTTCGAACTACGCGCTGTTCTATTCCAACCCGGCATTCCTGCAGTCGATCCTCAACACGCTCACCATCGTCGTCAGCGTGCTTTTGATCACGGTGATCGGCGGTATCCTGCTGGCCCTTCTGCTCGATCAGCCGATGTGGGGACAGGGCATCGTCCGCATCCTCGTCATCTCGCCGTTCTTCGTCATGCCGCCGGTGGCGGCACTGGTCTGGAAGAACATGATCATGCATCCGCAATACGGCGTCTTCGCCGATATTGCGCGCTTCTTCGGCGGGCAGCCGATCGACTGGTTCGGGCAGCACCCGCTTTTGGCCATCATCATCATCGTCGCCTGGCAGTGGCTGCCGTTTGCAACGCTGATCCTGTTGACCGCGCTTCAGTCGCTCGACGGCGAGCAGAAGGAAGCCGCCGAAATGGACGGCGCCGGCTTCATCAGCCGCTTCATCTATTTGACGCTGCCGCATATGTCGCGCGCCATAACCGTGGTCATCCTGATCCAGACCATCTTCCTGCTGTCGGTCTATGCCGAGATCCTCGTCACCACCAATGGCGGCCCGGGTTATGCCTCCACCAACCTGCCCTTCCTCGTCTACCAGAAGGCATTGCTGGAGTTCAAAATCGGCCAGGCGTCCGCCGGCGGTATCATCGCAGTCATTCTCGCCAACATCGTCGCCTTCTTCGCCATGCGCGCCGTGGGCAAGAATTTGGACAAATAAGGGAGGATAGGATGGCACGTGCGCTGAACCACCCCCACTCCGTCCCGCTGCGCGGGACACCTCTCCCCCTGCCCGGGGGAGAGGAAACGCCTGCATCGAAGCCGCGCCCTTCCTCTACCCCGTCGATCGGGGGAGAGGTGGTTTGCGCAGCAAACCGGAGTGGCGGGTCGACCCTGCCACCAACATCGCCGATAGGGAGGACCTGACCATGGCACGTGCAGTCACCACCCAGCACAAGACGATTGCGACCGCGGCCGCCTGGATCGTCGCGCTGCTGATCTTCTTCCCGATCCTCTATACGATCATCACTTCGTTCAAATCGGAGCAGGAGGCCATCCAGGGCTTCAACCTGTTCCCGTCGGGAACCACGGAGAGCTATTCCGAGGTCCAGGCGCAGAACGGTTATTTCAAATTCTTCCTGAACTCGGTGTTCCTGTCGGTCGGCTCGACCGTCCTGGCTCTGCTCGTCGCCGTACCGGCGGCATGGTCGATGGCGTTTTCGCCAGGCAAACGCACCAAGGACATCCTGATGTGGATGCTTTCCACCAAGATGATGCCGGCCGTCGCTGTGCTGTTTCCGATCTATCTGATCTTCCGCGACACCGGACTGCTCGACAGCCGCATCGGCCTGATGGTCATGCTGATGCTGATCAACCTGCCGATCGTGGTCTGGATGCTCTACACCTATTTCCGCGAGATTCCGGGCGAGATCCTGGAAGCGGCGCGCATGGACGGCGCATCGCTCTGGAACGAGATCATCTACGTGCTGACGCCGATGGCGGTGCCGGGCATCGCCTCGACCATGCTGCTCAACATCATTCTCGCCTGGAACGAGGCGTTCTGGACGATCCGGCTGACCACCACTGAGGCAGCGCCGCTCACCGCCTTCATCAGCTCCTTCTCCAGTCCGCAGGGGCTGTTCTGGGCCAAGCTTTCGGCCGCCTCGACGCTGGCGATCGCGCCGATCCTGATCATGGGCTGGTTCAGCCAGAAGCAGCTGGTCCGCGGCCTGACGTTTGGGGCGGTAAAGTAACGGGCATCGCCTGACGCAAAACGAAAAACAGCCCTTCGGGGGAGGAAATCATGGGAAACATCACGCTCAAGAACGTCTCCAAATCCTTCGGGGCGACGTCCATCATCCCCGGCCTCGACCTGATCATCGAGAACGGCGAGTTCGTCGTCTTCGTCGGCCCGTCGGGCTGCGGCAAGTCCACGCTGTTGCGTCTGATTGCCGGCCTGGAGGACACCAGCGGCGGCACCATCATCATCGATGGCCGCGACGTCACCGGCGAGGCGCCGGCCAAGCGCAAGCTGGCCATGGTGTTCCAGTCCTATGCGCTTTACCCGCATATGACGGTGGCCAAGAACATCGCTTTCCCCCTGAAGATGGCGGGCGAGGACCAGGCGACCATCGACAAGAAGGTGAAGGACGCCGCCCGCATCTTGAACCTCACCAACTACCTAGATCGCCGCCCCGGCCAGCTCTCCGGCGGCCAGCGGCAGCGCGTCGCCATCGGCCGCGCCATCGTGCGCCAGCCTTCCGCCTTCCTGTTCGACGAGCCTTTGTCCAATCTCGACGCGGCGCTGCGCGGCACCATGCGGCTGGAGATCAGCGAGCTGCATCACCAGCTCAAGACCACCATGGTCTACGTCACCCACGACCAGATCGAGGCCATGACCATGGCCGACAAAATCGTCGTGCTCAACGCCGGCAATATCGAGCAGGTCGGCTCGCCGATGGAGCTCTACAAGACACCGAAGAACCTGTTCGTCGCCGGTTTCATCGGCTCGCCGAAGATGAACCTGATCGAAGGCGAGCCGGCCGCCAAATATGGCGCCAGGACAGTCGGCATCCGCCCGGAGCATATGAACATTTCGAAGACGTCAGGCGACTGGAAGGCGACGGTCGGCGTTGCCGAACATCTCGGCTCCGACACGTTTTTGCACGTCCAGGCGGATGGTGTCGGGCAACTGACGGTGCGCGCCGACGGCGAGCTTGCCGCCCATCACGGCGACACGATCTATCTGACACCGGACAAGACCAAGCTGCATCGTTTTGGCGCCGATGGGAAGGCGATGCTGCAATGAGGCTCGGAGGTAAATCGGCGCTGATCACCGGATCGGCGCGCGGCATCGGCAGGGCGTTTGCCGAAGCCTACATGCGGGAGGGCGCGACCGTCGCCATCGGCGACATCAATCTCGAGGCTGCCGAGAAGACGGCTTCGGAAATCGGCGGCAACGCCTACGCGGTGAAGTTGGACGTCACCGATCTCGCGTCGATAGATGCGGCTGTCAAGGCGGTCGAAACCAGAACCGGCGGCCTCGATATTTTGATCAACAACGCTGCGCTGTTCGACCTGGCGCCGATCGTCGAGATCAGCAAGGCAAGCTACGACAAATTGTTCTCGGTCAACGTCGCCGGCACACTGTTTACGCTTCAGGCTGCGGCCCGTTCGATGATCGCGCGCGGCAAGGGCGGCAAGATCATCAATATGGCAAGCCAGGCCGGGCGCCGCGGCGAGGCGCTGGTCGCCGTCTACTGCGCCACCAAGGCGGCGGTCATCTCGCTCACCCAGTCGGCAGGGCTCGACCTGATCAAGCACCGCATCAACGTCAATGCCATCGCCCCGGGTGTCGTCGACGGCGAGCACTGGGACCATGTCGATGCCTTGTTCGCCAAGTTCGAGAACCGGCCGAGGGGCGAGAAGAAGAGACTGGTCGGCGAAGCCGTGCCTTATGGCCGCATGGGCACGGCGCAAGACCTCACCGGCATGGCGGTGTTCCTGGCCAGCGATGAGGCCGAATACATCGTTGCCCAGACCTACAATGTCGATGGCGGCCAGTGGATGAGTTGAGGGGGCGAAGGCGCTCTTCTCCCCGTCTCCTCCAACGGGGGGAAGAGCCGTCCCGCTAAAGGGTAAAAGCAGATGTCCGTGAAACTCTCTTCTTCCATACTCGCCAAGCTTCCGCCCAAGATCGCCGGCCCGAAATACGATCGCGCCGCGCTCAAGGCCGGCATCGTGCATTTCGGCGTCGGCAATTTCCATCGCTCGCATCAGGCCGTCTATCTCGACGACCTCTTCAATTCGGGCGTCGGCCACGACTGGGCCATCGTTGGCGCCGGCGTCTTCGAGGGCGAGAAGGTCGGCCGCGGCAAGCTGCAGGAACAGGACTGGCTGACCACCGTGGTCGAGCAGGACAGCGGCCATATGAGCGCGCGCGTCACCGGCGTTATGATCGATTTCCTGATGCCGGGCGAAGCGACCGCAATCGTCGAGCGGCTTGCCGATCCGGCGATCAAGATCGTTTCCCTGACCATCACCGAGGGCGGCTATTTTATCGATCCGGCTTCTGGCGTGTTCAATCCGACGCATCCCGACATCGTTGCCGACGCTGAGCCGGGGGCGACGCCGAAGACCGTCTTCGGCCTCATCCTCGCTGGGCTGCTGCGCCGCCGCGCCGATGGCATCGTGCCCTTCACCATCATGTCCTGCGACAACATCCCCCACAACGGCCACGTCACTTCCGATGGCGTTATCGGCCTGGCGCGGCTGATCGACGAGGATCTGGCAAATTGGGTGAACGAAAACGTGGCCTTTCCCAATGGCATGGTCGACCGCATCACCCCGGCCACCACCGATCGCGAGCGCGGCATTCTCTCCAGCGAGTTCGGTCTCGACGACAATTGGCCGGTGTTTTGCGAGCCGTTCAAGCAATGGGTGCTGGAGGACCGTTTCACCGATGGAAGGCCGCCGCTGGAACAGGTCGGCGTGCAGTTCGTCAGCGATGTCGCGCCCTATGAGCTGATGAAGATCCGCATCCTCAATGGCGGCCATGCGACCATCGCCTATCCGGCCGGGCTGATGGACATCCATTTCGTCCATGAGGCGATGCAGGAGCCGCTGGTACGCGGCTTCCTCGACAAGCTCGAGCATGACGAAATCATCCCGACCGTGCCGCCGGTTCCGGACACCGACCTCGAAGATTACTACCAGCTCATCGAGCACCGCTTCTCCAATCCGAAGATCGGCGACACCATACGCCGGCTTTGCCTCGACGGCTCTAACCGCCAGCCGAAATTCATCATTCCGACCATCGCTGACCGGCTGAAGGCTGGCAAAAGTGTCACCGGCCTGGCGCTGGAATCTGCGCTCTGGTGTCGCTACTGCTTCGGCACCACGGATTCCGGTGCCGTCACCGAGCCCAACGACCCGAACTGGGGCCGGTTGCAGGGGACGGCCAAGGCGGCCAGGGACATGCCTGCCGCCTGGCTTGCCATGGAGGACATCTATGGCGATGTCGGCCGCTCGCCGCCGTTCGCCGAAGCCTTCGCCCATGCGCTCAAATCGCTGTGGGCGGACGGCGCGCGCGCGACACTGACGCGCTATCTCGCCGGCGACCTCTGAAGCCGATCCAGCGCGATGACGCCTGAACTGGTCATTTTCGACTGTGACGGCGTGCTGGTGGATAGCGAGATGCTGTCCGTCTCGGCATTGCTGGAGATGATCGCGCTTGCCGGCGGCAACGTCAGCGAGGACGTTGCCTACGAGCACTTCCTCGGCAAGAGCATGAAGAGCGTCCGCGAAATCCTCGCAAGCGACTTCGGGCTCGATCTCACCGACCAGCATCTGACCGAGATGCGCTCCGAACTGATGCGCAAGTTTCGCCAGGAGCTGAAACCGATGCCAGGCATGGCACAGGTCCTGCCGAAGCTCGGCGTGCCGTGCTGCGTCGCCTCCTCCGGCACGCTGGAGCGGATCCGCTATGCGCTCAAGGTTACGGGGTTGCTTGGGCTGCTGGAGCCGCATTTGTTCAGCGCTGCCATGGTGGCGCGGGGCAAACCGGCGCCCGATCTTTTTCTCCATGCGGCTGCTAAAATGGGAGCGGACCCGCGAAACTGCCTCGTCGTCGAGGACAGCCCGGCCGGCATCCAAGCGGCGCGGGTGGCAGGCATGCGCGTCCTTGCCTTCACCGGGGGCTCGCACACCGGCAACCCGGCACTGAAAGCGCGGCTTGCGTCGAGTGAGCCGGACTTTATATTCGCTGACATGCTGCAATTGCCCGATCTGATTGCAGGCCTGGGAGCGAGAGCAAGAACACCTTGACCAACAGTTTCGTTTGCGCGGTCGATGTCGGCACCGGAAGCGCCCGTGCCGGCATTCTCGACACCGGTGGCGCCTTGCTCGGCCGCGCCGAGCACCCGATCGCCATGCAACAGCCGAAAGCCGACCACGCCGAGCACGATTCGCAGGATATATGGTCGGCGGTGTGCATGGCCGTCCGCGCTGCCCGCGAAAAGGCGCGCGTGAAGGCTGAGGATATCGTCGGCATCTCCTTTGACGCCACCTGCTCGCTGGTGGTGCGAGACCGGCATGGCGGCCAGCTCAGCGTGTCGGTATCAGGCGAAAGACGCTGGGACACCATCGTATGGCTCGATCATCGCGCCATTGCCGAGGCCGACGAATGCACCGAAAGCGGCCATGCCGTGCTCGACTATATCGGCGGCGTCATGTCGCCGGAAATGGAGACGCCGAAGCTGATGTGGCTGAAGCGCAACCTGCCCGGAACATGGAACGAAGCCGGCTACCTATTCGACCCACCGACTTCCTGACCTGGAAGGCAACCGGCTCGCTCGCCCGTTCACAATGCACGCTGACCGCCAAATGGACCTATCTTGCCCATGAAGCGACCGGCTGGCGGCGCGACTTCTTCGAAGCCGTCGGGCTCGGCGACCTTTTCGAGCACGGCAATCTGCCGGAAAAGGCAAGCCCGGTCGGTGCCGATATCGGTGCGCTCAACACGCAAGCCGCGGCGGAGCTTGGCCTCACCGAAAAATGCCGGGTCGGTGCAGGCGTCATCGATGCGTATGCCGGCGCGCTTGGCGTGCTCGGAGGCTTCGCCGGCAACGCGAAGGATATCGGCCGCCATCTGGCCCTGATCGCCGGGACGTCGAGTTGCGTCATGGCGATGTCGCCCGATCCGCAGCCTTTCGCCGGTGTCTGGGGTCCTTACTACGGCGCCGCCCTTCCCGGCCTATGGCTGTCGGAAGGCGGCCAGTCGGCCACCGGCGCGCTGCTCGATCACATCATCCGCTGGCATGGCGCCGGCGGCGAGCCGGATGCCGCCATGCATGCCAGGATCGCCCACCGCGTCGCCGAGCTGCGCACCGCCGAGGGCGACAACCTCGCCGCAAAGCTGCACGTGCTGCCCGATTTCCACGGCAACCGCTCGCCGCTCGCCGACCCGCATGCCGTCGGCGTCATCAGCGGGCTGACGCTGGATTCCTCCTTCGACAGCCTGTGCAAGCTCTATTGGCGCACCGCCGTCAGCATCGCGCTTGGCGTCCGCCATGTGCTGGAAGCGCTGAACGAAAACGGCTATCTGATCGATACGCTGCACGTCACCGGCGGCCACACCAAGAACCCGCTGTTGATGGAGCTCTATGCCGACGCCACCGGATGCACGGTGGTCGAGCCGCTGGCGGACGAGGCGGTGCTGCTCGGCACCGGCATGATTGCCGCCACCGCTGCCAGGCTTTTTCCCGATTTGAACGCCGCTTGCGTCGCCATGCAGCAAGGCGGCAGGACGCGCGAGCCCAATCCGGCTGCCGCCGGCCGGTTCGATCGCGACTACCGCGTGTTTCTCGAGATGCATCGGCAAAGGCAGGCGCTGGACGCGATCCGATAGATCGGGATCGGCGGCTATCTCTGGTTCCAGCGCCGGACGACCGGTTCGTCAAGGCCGTGCTCATAACCGATCACGCTTACGCTGGCGGTATCCAGCACGAAAAGCGCGCCGTCTTGCGGTGGCAGGCCGAGCCAGCGTGCGGCTAGCACCCTCAGGAAATGCGAACTTGAGAAGACCAGGACATTGCCGCTGGCCTCGAGCAACTGGCTGACGATCCGGTCCGCCCTCGAGCCTACATCCGTGGCGGACTCGCCGCGCGGGCAGCCGTCGCGAAAGAGCCGCCAACCGGGACGCTCGGCGAGGATTTGCTTGGTGGTCAATCCCTCATAGGCACCATAATCCCACTCCGCCAGATCGTCCTTCTTCACGCCTGACGAGCCGAAGCCGGCCAGCGCACAGGTGTTGAAGGCGCGCTGCGACGGGCTCGACCACACCGCCGAGAAGGATAGACCCTTTAGCCGCTCAGTGACCCGCCTTGCCCCATCCTCGCCGGCCGGCGTCAGCGGTATGTCGGTCCGGCCGGTATGTTTTCCGGACGCACTCCATTCCGTCTCGCCATGCCGAACCAGATAGATTTCGGGAAACGCGCTCATCAGGCTGCCTTTCAAAGGAATCCACCGTGACCATAGCGGCTTCCATGGCCTCTCCAATAGCCTGCATTGAGCCGACTGGCTTAACCCTTCCGCAAGTCAGCCTCTTGCCACCGGTGCCCATTTCATAGACAAACCCGTCGTAATGCGGAATCCGGCCGATCTTGGCCATTTTCCGCGCTGAGACGCGGCTTCCGGCTCTTGCCGACGTGCCGCAATCGGATAGGCGGAAAAAATGTCTGCGATCGAAGCCGACGCTCGCGCGCCGGAAAACCTTTGGCGTCGGGAAATCAGGGCGATGCTGGCGCTCGCCTGGCCGATGGTGCTGACCAATCTCGGTCAGACCGCGATGACCGCTACCGACGTCATGATGATGGGGCGGCTGGGGCCGGACACGCTGGCCAGCGGTGCGCTTGGTGCCAACCTTTACTTCATGCCGCTGATCTTTGGACTTGGCCTGATGCTGGCGACCTCGCCGATGATGGCGACCGAGCTCGGCCGTCGCCGCCACTCGGTGCGCGACCTGCGCCGCACCGTGCGCCAGGGTCTGTGGCTGGCGATCCTCATTTGCATTCCGATCTGGGTCTTTCTCTGGCACGGCGAGGCCGTGTTGCTGGCCATGGGTCAGGAACCGGCACTGGCGCATCAGGCCGGCATCTATCTGCGCTGGCTCGAATGGGCGGTGCTGCCCTTTTTCGGCTACATCGTCCTGCGCTCGTTTATTTCGGCGCTGGAGCGGCCGGGCTGGGCACTGATCATCGTTTTCGTTGCCGTCGCCTGCAACGCCTTTTTCAACTGGCTGTTCATGTTCGGCAATCTCGGCATCCAATCGATGGGCATCGCCGGCTCCGGCCTCGCCACCACGCTGTCCAGCACGTTAATGTTCGCCGGCATGGCGGCGGTGGTGATGCTTGAGAAGAAATTCCGGCGCTATCGTCTGTTCGGACGCTTCTGGCGGGCCGATTGGCCGCGCTTCAAGGGCCTGCTGCGGCTCGGCCTGCCGATCGCCGGCCTGCTGGCGTTTGAGGTGACGATTTTCAACGCGGCGGCCTTTCTCATGGGCCTGATCGATGCGGCTTCGCTTGCCGCCCATGCGATCGCCATCCAGATCGCCTCGATCACCTTCATGGTGCCGCTCGGCCTCAACCAGGCGGTGACGGTGCGCGTCGGACTTGCCCACGGCGCCGGCAATCCGGAAGGTGTCAGCCGGGCCGGCTGGACCGCGTATGTCGTCGGTGTCTCCTTCATGGCGCTAATGGGGCTAGTGATGATCCTGTGGCCGCATCTCTTGATCGGCGCCTTCATCGATCTGGGCAATCCGGCTAATGCCGAGGTGGTGGCGCTTGCCGTGTCGTTCCTCGCCTTTGCCGCGCTGTTCCAGGTTTTTGACGGCGCGCAGGCGGTGGCCAGCGGCATGCTGCGCGGCCTGCATGACACCAAGGTGCCGATGATCTACGCCGCAATCGGCTATTGGGGCATCGGCCTGCCGCTCGGCGTGCTGCTGGCCTTCCGATTCGGCTTCAACGGCGTCGGCATCTGGATCGGCCTGTCGTCCGGGCTGGCGGTGGTCGCCGCGCTCCTGCTGGGACGCTGGCTGCGGCGGGACAGGATCGCGCCGCCGCTGGTGTTCGGGCGTTGAATTGCTGGTCGCCCGCTCAGCGGGCCGCCGCCCGCTGTTCCAGCGAGCGCGCATATTGCGTCAGCGGAAAGCACATGACGAAGAAGATCAGCGCTACCAGCCCATAGACTTTGAACGGTTCGAAGGTCGCATTGTTGATCGCGTTGGATGTCCTTACCAGCTCCTCGAAACCGATGATCGAGGTCAGCGCGGTCGACTTGATCAGCTGCACCAGGAAGCCGACGGTCGGGGCGCGGGTGATCGAAAACGCCTGAGGCAAGATGATCAGCCGGAGTTCCTGCAGATAGTGCAGGCCGAGGCTGGCGCCGGCGTCCCACTGGCCGCGCGGCAGCGCATCGACGCCGCCGCGCCAGATCTCGGCGAGATAGGCGCTGGCAAAGAAGGTCAGGCCAAGCACCGCCGCGGTCCACGGCTCGATGCGCAGGCCCAGCATCGGCAAGCCGAAGAACATCAGGAACAGCTGCATCAGCAGCGGCGTGCCCTGGAAAAGCGCGATGTAGCCGGAGGCAAACCGCCGCGCCCATTTATTCTTGGCGATCCGGAAGAACAGCACGATCATGCCGACCACGGCGCCGCCGACAAAGGCGGCCAACGACAAGAGCACTGTCCAGCGCGCCGCCAGCAGCAGGTTGCGCAGAATGTCCCAGAAGGTGAATTCGATCATGACACGCCGGCTCCAAGAAGCCGGCGCCCGCCGCCGACCAGCAGCCGGCGCAGCCCAATCGACAGGATGAGATAGACCATCGTCACCACGAAATAGGTCTCGAAAGCCCGGAACGTGCGCGCCTGCAGCATGTCGGCTTCATAGGTCAGCTCGCGCACCGCGATCTGCGACACCACGGCGGATTCCAGCATCATGATGACGATCTGGCTGGTCAGCGCCGGATAGATCACCTTGAGCGCCTGCGGCAGCACGATCTTGATGAAGACCTGGCGCGGCCTGAGCCCAAGCGCCATTGCCGCTTCCGTCTGCCCGGGCGGCACCGCGTCGAGTCCGGCGCCAACGATCTCGATCGTGTAGGCCGCCATGTTGAGCGTCATCGCCAGCATGGCTGCCAGCACGGGATCGAGCCTCACGCCGATGCTTGGCAGCCCGAAGAAGATGAAGAACAGCTGCACCAGGAACGGCGTGTTGCGGATCACCTCGACATAGACGCCGATCGCCCGCTTGAGCAGCAGCGGGCCGTTCCGCCGCCCTGCGGCGCCGAGGATGCTGAGCAACGTTCCCGCCAGCGTGGTCACGGCGATCAACAGGATCGTCGTGGCCGCGCCGCGCGCGATCGCCCCTGTCGCCCCGGCAAGCCAGCCGAAGTCGAGGCTATAGGTCACCGGCCGTCAATCCTTGAGATTGGCGGGATCGAGCGGTGTCTTCAGCCAGGCCTTCGAGCTTTCGTCCAGTTTGCCGTCGGCCAGCATCTTGGCAACCGCATCGTTGACCGCTTGCTTGAGGCGGTCTTCCTTCTTGTTGAGGCCGATATGCGATGGCGAGGTGAGAAGCTGGAATTTCTGTTCCGGCTTCAGCGCCTCCTGGCGGGCGAGCACCTGGGCGCCGACATCGTTGCCGACCACCATCAGCTGGGTCTGGCCCGAAATGAAGGCCTGGATGACGGAATTGTAGTTGTCGAAGCGGCGGATGTCGGCCGAGGCGGGTGCTGCCTCGGTCAGCGAGGTGTCCTCCAGCGTGCCGCGATTGACGGCGATCGACTTGTCGGCAAGGTCTTCCTTGCCTTTGACCGCAAGTGCTGCCGGGCCGATGACGGCGATGTAGTAAGGCGCGTAGGCGGCGGCGAAATCGATCACCTGCTCACGCTCCTTGGAATAGCCGACGCTCATCAGCAGGTCGACGCGCTTGTCGGTCAGGTACGGAATGCGGTTCTGCCCGGTCACGCTGACCAGATTGAGCTTGACCTGGAGCTGGTCGGCGATGGATTGCGCCACGTCGATGTCGTAGCCCTTGATGCTCATATCGGCGCTGGCCGAGGAGAAGGGCGGGAAATCGGAAAAGATGCCGACATTGATGGCGCCGGCCTTGGTGATGTCGTCGATAGCGTCGGCATTGGCGGCCTGGGTAGTGAAACCAAAGCCGGTTGCGCCGAGCATCAGCACGGCGGCGATGGATGATTTGAGTTTCATGTGAAGTGTCATTGTCGTTCCCCTGCTGGAAGCTTGTTTGTGTGAGTGTAACCGCCGGCTCCAGCGCGGCGGTCGCCTTTGGGATTTTCTAGTGGACCATGATCGTCTCCGAAAACCGGTTCCCACTTTTCGGGATCATGGTCGAGCATGTCAGCCCGCCTTGCTGGTGATTGCCGGGCTGAAGACCATCAGGCTGAGGATCTCGAACAGCACCTGCGCGCCGGCATGCGCCGTGTTGGTGGTCGCGTCATATTGCGGCGCCACCTCGACGACGTCGCCGCCGACGATATTGAGGCCCTTCAGGCCGCGCAGCAGCTCGAGCACTTCGCGCGTCGTCAGCCCGCCGACCTCCGGCGTGCCGGTGCCCGGCGCGAAGGCAGGATCGACGCTGTCGATATCGAAGGAGACATAGGTCGGGCCGTCGCCGACTATCCTGCGCGCCTTCTCGATAATGGCGGGAATGCCGAGGCCGGTCACCTCTTCGGCATGCACCACGGTCATGCCGGACTCATAGGTGAACTCCCAAAGGTACTCGGCCGAGCCGCGAATGCCGATCTGGATGGTGCGGCTCGGGTCGAGCACGCCGTCCAGCACCGCGTTGCGGAACGGACCGCCATGGTGGAACTTGGTCATGTCGAACAGGCCGCTGGTGTCGCAATGGGCATCGATATGGATCATGCCCACCGGCGCCTTCTTGCCGACAGCCTTCAGGATCGGGTGGCTGATCGAATGGTCGCCGCCGACAGACAAGGGCAGGACGCCGGCGTCGACGATCTGGTCGGTGCGGCGTTCGATGTCGTCATGGCTGGTCTCCAGCCGGTAGCGGCTCTGGAACGGCACGTCGCCAATGTCGGCGACTTTCAGCTCATGCGTCGGTGCGCATTCCAGCACATGATTGTAGGGGCCGATGCGCTCGATGGCGCGCAGCGCCCTTGGCCCGAAACGGGCGCCCGGCCGGTTGGTGACGCCCAGATCCATCGGCACACCGATCATCGCCACCTGAAGATCGCCGAAATCCGGATTGTCGGCGGCGATTTCACGATAGGGCGCCGCGAGGAAGGTCGGGATGCCGGAATAGGGCGCCAGCCGCGTGCCGGTCTTGGAGAAGATCTTGTCGGCGACACGCTGGAATTTCGGGTCGAACATTTCGCCGCCATGGCTCTCGCCGTATTTGCGGCGCAGCGCTTCGAGCTTGCCGCGGTCATAACCCATGTCGGTCCTCCATGGCTGGTGCAGCGCGGACGGCGGCCTCGATAGCCGCAGCCGTTGGCTGCCTGCAGATTTCACGTCTTGATGCAATGCTTGGGCAAAGTGTCCTGTAGCTGCATTGAAAAATCAATTGATATTGTTAGGGTGTTCGCTGTGAGAAAATCTCACAGAGCTTAGGTTCCAAATGGCCAAGCGTTTGCCACCGCTCAACCCGCTGCGCGCCTTCGAGGCGACGGCGCGCCATGCCTCGCTGACCAAGGCGGCGGTCGAGCTGAACGTCACCCACGGTGCCATCAGCCATCAGATCAAGGCGCTCGAGCAATCGTTGGGCGTCAAGCTGTTCGAGCGTGCCGGCCAGCGGGTGAAGCTGACGCCGCACGGCGCCGAATTGCTGCCGGCGGTGTCGACAGCCTTCGACGGCATTGCCGCCGCCACGCAGCGCATGACACGGCCGGCCAGCACCGGCGCGCTATCGGTATCCTGCGTGCCGGCGCTGCTATTGCTGTGGATGATCCCGCGGCTGGGCAGCTTCACTTCGCAATATCCGGATATCCGGCTGACGCTGATCCCATCCAATGATGCCAAGGACGTCCGCGCACCGCATATCGATGTCTGCGTGCACTATGGTGACGGCAGCTGGACCGATTGCTGGATGCGCAAATGGTCGGGTCTCGAACTGTTCCCGGTGGTCAGCCCGACGCTGATCAACAACCGCCCGATCCGCACCGTCCGCGACCTCGCCGATCACGTCTTCCTGCATGGCGACGACGGCCGCGAATGGCACACCTGGCTGGCCGCCGCCGATGCGCTGGACCTGGAGCGCGGCCGCCGCCACCATCTCGGCGACGCGCGCATGGCGACCGAGGCCGCAGTCCACGGCCATGGCGTGGC
This sequence comes from Mesorhizobium sp. M1163, assembly GCF_040318415.1. Lineage (NCBI taxonomy): Bacteria > Pseudomonadati > Pseudomonadota > Alphaproteobacteria > Hyphomicrobiales > Phyllobacteriaceae > Mesorhizobium > Mesorhizobium sp. M1163. The sequence goes on from NZ_JAMYMF010000016.1 coordinate 120,611, forward strand.
GCTCGGCGACACGGTGACGGCAAGCGGACTGCTCGCCAGGGGTCTGCTTGTCGCGCCATTCAGCCTTTCCGTGCCGGCCGTCGACGATTTCTACGTCGTCTGCCGCAACGAGATGCGGTCGGCGCCGATCGTGCAATTGTTCATCGACTGGCTGTTTGCCGAGAAAGAGCAGGCCGATCGCCGCGCCGACGCGCCGGTGGCAGGCCGCATCGGCTTTCGCCGCAAGCGTCCAGCGCTCAAGGTGGTCGGCGCCAAGACCGCATCCTGAGGCCGAAACTGCCGTGGGCGCCGCTTGCCGCAGGGGCTTCTTTTTGTCGGGCCAGCCCGCAAAGCGGGAGGCGCGTTCAAAAATTCGATGCTAAGAGGCATTTGGAGCAATTCCAGGAAAAGTGCGCAGCGGTTTTCCGCCCGGAATTGCGCTAGACAAAAGCTAGAACGAGCAGCGAAGGCGCATTGAGCGATGGCAAAGACCGATATAGCGCGGCGCGTCTACAACCACACCTGGAAGCTCGACCCGATCGTGCGTAGCTTGCTCGACACCGATTTCTACAAGCTTCTGATGCTGCAGATGATCTGGGGCATGTATCCCAAGGTCGACGCCACCTTCTCGCTGATCAACCGTACCACCTCGGTCCGCCTTGCCGAGGAGATCGACGAGACGGAGCTGCGCGAGCAGCTCGACCATGCCCGCACCTTGCGCTTCTCGAAGAAAGAGATGATCTGGCTCGGCGGCAACACCTTCTATGGCCGCAAGCAGATCTTCGAACCGGAATTCCTCGCCTGGCTGGAAAATTTCCGGCTGCCCGAATACGAGCTCTCCAGGCGCGACGGCCAATACGAACTCGCCTTCAGCGGCCCGTGGATGTACACGACGCTGTGGGAGATCCCGGCGCTGGCAATTATCAATGAACTTCGATCTCGCGCGGCCATGCGGGCGTTCGGGCCGTTCGCGCTCGACGTGCTCTATGCCCGCGCCAAGGCCAAGATGTGGGCCAAGACCGAGCGGCTGAAGGCGCTGCCCGGCATCCGCATCTCGGATTTCGGCACCCGCCGCCGTCATTCGTTCCTGTGGCAGCGCTGGTGCGTCGAAGCGTTGAAGGAGGGCATCGGCGAGGCCTTTACCGGCACCTCCAACGTCCTGCTCGCCATGGACAACGACCTCGAAGCGCTCGGCACCAACGCGCATGAGCTGCCGATGGTGTTCGCCGCGCTCACCAATTCGGAAAAGGAATTGAAGCAGTCGCCCTATAAGGTGTTGCAGGACTGGCAGCGCTACTACGGCGGCAATTTGCTGATCGTGCTGCCGGACACCTTCGGCACCGCGGCGTTCCTGCGCGATGCGCCGGACTGGGTCGCCGACTGGACCGGCTTCCGCCCCGACAGCGCGCCGCCGATCGAGGGCGGCGAGAAGATCATTTCCTGGTGGCGCGAAAAGGGCAAGGACCCCAAGCAGAAGCTGCTCATCTTCTCCGACGGGCTTGAGGTCGAGACCATCGAGGAGACCTACCGCCACTTCCGCGGCAAGGTGCGCATGTCCTTCGGCTGGGGCACCAACCTGACCAATGATTTCGAAGGCTGCGCACCGACCGAGACCAACCGGCTCGACGCCATCTCGCTGGTCTGCAAGGTCACCGAGGCCAATGGCAGGCCGGCGGTCAAGCTTTCCGACAATCCGGCCAAGTCGACAGGCGACGAGAAAGAGATCGAGCGCTATCTGCGCATTTTCGGCCAGAAGGACCGCGTGGAGCAGCTGGTGAAGGTGTGAGGGCCGACAAGAAGTATTTCTTGGAAAGCATGAGTTCCCGCCCACCCCCCTCTGTCCTGCCGGACATCTCCCCCTCAGAGGGGGAGATTGGCTCTCATCTCCGCTCTGGCCAACCCTCAACGAGGCAAGAAAAGCGCCGGCCGATTCAACTGCCAATCTCCCCCCTCGAGGGGGAGATGTCCGGCAGGACAGAGGGGGGTGCCGTAGAGCGCTGCCATAACCTAGTAGCCCTGCCGCGGTTCTCCTTCTTCCTGGCCCTTGCACCTGTATTCCTGCCCACCCCCGCCTTCGCCCACGCCTCCGACCGCGGCCACGTCCTGCTCCTCCCCACCGGCTACTACGTCGCCGGCGGCGCGCTCGCCGTCGCCGCCAGTTTCCTTGTCCTGGCGCTACTGAGGCCGGACTCCCTCGACCGCTTCTGGCGCAAACGCCTGCCGCTTTTCACCTTCGGCGACGGCGCGCGGACTGCCGTCAGCCTGATATCCTTTGCCGGCTTTGCAATTCTCACTGCCGCCGGCCTGTTCGGCAGCCGCGATCCGCTCTCCAATCCGCTGCCGCTGACCGTATGGACATTGCTCTGGGTTGGGCTGGCTTTGCTGCAAGGGCTCAGCGGCGATCTCTGGTCGTGGCTCAATCCGTGGTACGGGCCTTGCCGCGTCGTCTCGCGCCTGTCCGACAGAACGGAGCCACGGCGGCTGCCCCAGTGGCTCGGCTATTGGCCGGCTTTCGTGCTGTTCTTCGCCTTCGCCTGGTTCGAGCTGATCGACCCGGCGCCCGATGACCCGGGGCGGCTGACCTGGGCCGCCGGCGTCTACTGGCTGCTAAGCTTCGCGGCCATGCAGGTCTTCGGCTACCGCGGCTGGACCCGCAGCGGCGAGTTCCTGACAGTGTTCTTTTCGATGGTGGCGCGCTTCGCCATCGTCGAACGCAACGAGGACGGCCGGCTCAAACTCTGCTGGCCGGGCGCTAAGCTGCTCGAGGATGCGCCGCTGCCGCTCAGCGGCGTCGCCTTCCTGCTGCTTGCGCTGTCGTCGGTATCCTTCGACGGCCTGTCGAAAACCTTCTTCTGGCTAGGCCGGTTCGGCATCAATCCGCTGGAGTTTCCGGGACGCACCGCCTTGATCGGCATCGGCAGTTTCGGCCTTGTGCTGACCTTTGTCGTGCTTGCGGCCGTGTTCGCGCTTGCCGTCTTTCTTGGCCAGCACCTTGCCGGCAGCAAGCATTCCCTCGCTCACGCCGCAGGGCTACTAGTCTGGTCGATCGTGCCGATCGCGCTCGCCTATCACTTCGCGCATTATCTGACGGCGCTGCTGGTCGACGGCCAATATGCGATTGCCGCTCTCTCCGACCCGTTTGCGCTGGGCTGGAACCTGTTCGGCACCGCTGAACTGCCAATTGAAGCCGGCGTCGTCGCCGGCGCCGGCTCGGCGTGGTGGCTGTGGAATCTCCAGGCCGGCGTCATCATAGCCGGCCACATGCTTGCAGTGCTTGTCGCCCATGGCTTGGCCTGGCGATTGCACCCCATTCCCGCTCGCGCCGCGCTCAGCCAGTTTCCGCTCACGTTGCTGATGATCGCCTACACCGTCTTCGGCTTGTGGCTGCTTGCGACGCCAACCGCCGGGTGAACGAGATGCGCGATGCCCGTCAATCGAACCTTGGGGAAAGCTCGCTTGCCACGTCAGAGCTTTGGTGATTTAGTTTGTACACATGCAATTTTCGGCCCTCTTAGCAAGAGTGGCCCGCCTCGCTACAGCCATTGGTCAAAGCTCAAAAACAAGGGGAACTGCCGTGACTGACAAGAATGGGTTTTTCGATCTCTCCAGATCCGCTCTCACCCGCCGCACGGCGCTGAAGGTCCTTGCCGCCGGCGCCGGTCTTGCCGTCGCGCCGGGCTTCGTGCGCTACAGCCAGGCGCAGAGCTCGGCGCCGATCAAGATCGGCTTCCAGTCGCACCGCACCGGCATCGGCGCCGCCTATGGCCGCTGGTACGAGAAGACCACGGCCGCGGCGGTCAAGGCGATCAACGATGCCGGCGGCATCAACGGCCGGCCGGTCGAGGTGATCATCGAGGATGACGGCACCGATCCCGGCCGGGGCGCCGAAGTGGTCGGCAAATTCGCCTCCCAGCACAAGACCGACATCGTCTACGGCACGCTGTTTTCGCATGTCGTCATCGGCTCGGCGCCGGCCGCCGGCGAGGCCAAGATGCCCTATTTCGTCGTCAGTGAAGGTCACCACGTCGCGTCGACCAAATTGAACCGCTACGTCTTCCAGCCCGGCATCACCGACGTGAAGAGCCAGATCCAGTCGATGGCGCCGTGGATTGCCGCCAATGCCGGCAAGAAGGTGACGCAGATATTCCCCGATTTCGCTTTCGGCTACGATCATCGCGACTACCTGCCGCCGGCGCTGAAGGCGCAAGGCGCCGAGGTCATCGCGCAGATCGCCATCCCGCCGACGGAATCCTCCTTCACCAAATATTTTCCGCAGATCCCGGCCGAGACCGAGGTGATTTACCACGTCATGGTCGGCCCGGCGGTGCTCACCTTCGTCAAGGAACTCGGCGAGTTCTACGGCTCCAACCGGCCGCAATTGTTCGGCTTCATCGATTCGCTCGAAGCCACCGACATCAACAGCCCCGGCCTCGAATTCCTCGATGGCAGCCATTTCTGGGAAGGCTCGCCACGCTATGCGCAGCCCGATGACTCCCCTGCACAGAAGGCCTATCGTGCCGCCGTCGGCATCGACGACAATGGTGCATCTGTCGGCGATCCCAAGGACGTCTCCACCGCCGCGCACATGTTCGGCTGCTGGGAAACGCTCTACGTCGTCAAGAAGGCGATGGAGGATGCCGGCTATAAGGGCCCGGAAGACCGCGCCAAGCTGGTCGAGGCGACCGAGGCGTTGACCGAGTTCGCCGAGGGGCCCGAGCATCCGCAGGGACCGAAAACCTTCAACGGCAAGATCCACCAGTGTTTTGGTATCCAGAACATCTCCAAGGTCGAAGGCGGCCGGCTGAATGTCGTCCACAAGACCAAGATCGAGGACGGCCTCTACGAGCCGGAAGGGGATTACACGACGCAGGCGCTGTGACCTTGGCTGCTGCAGCAAGCGTGAGCGCCAAGACACCTCCCTCTGGCCAGAGGGGGGTGCTTCGCGCATCCGCCGGTGCTTAGCCGATGCACTTCGGACCCCACCTGCTCCTCGCCGCCCTCGAAGGCCTCGTCACCTCCGCCGTCCTGGCGCTGACGGCGCTTGGCCTGTCGCTGGTGTTCGGCGTCATGCGCGTCGTCAATGTCGCGCATGGCGAGTTCTTCATGCTGGGCGCGGTGCTTGCCTGGGCGATTTCTACGGCGATATCCGGCCATCCGGCGCTCGGCTTCCTGGCCGCCCTGGTGCTGGCGCCGCTGATCGTCGGCTTGATCGCACTGCTCGCCGAACGGCTGGTCCTGCGCCGACTCAACTACAATCCGGAAGCCACCATCGTCGCCACCATCGGCATGCTCTACATCATCCAGCAATTGGCGCTGACCTTCTACGGCCCGGAGGCGCGGCCTGTGGAGCCGCCGTTCAGCTACCGCATCCTCCTGCCGTGGTTCGGCTATTCCGGCTACAAGCTGTCGATCATCGCCGCATCCGCGCTGCTTCTGGTCGCGACCTGGCTGGTGCTGACGCGCACGAAAATCGGCCTCATCATGCGCGCCACGCAATATGACGGCGAGACGGCGCAGGCCTTTGGCATTCCGGTGACCAGCGTCTATGCCGGGGTCTTCGCGCTCGGCGCCATGCTGGCGGCTGTGGCCGCGGTGCTGATCGTGCCGATCAGCCAGGCCCACTATCTGATGGGACAAGACCCGCTGTTGCTGTCGTTCATCGTCGTCATCATCGGCGGCCTCGGCTCGCTGCGCGGCACGGTCGTCGCCGCGGTGCTGATCGGCCTTTCCGACGGCATCATCTCGGTGTTCTTCTCACCGACGCTGGCCAAGATCATCGCCACCTTGCTCGTCGCCATGGTGCTGGTGTTCCGGCCGCAGGGCCTGTTCGGGACGGCATCGCGATGAAGGATGCTTCGCCGGCAAAGCCATATGCGCTTCACCTCGGCGTCATCGCCCTGCTTTTCGCCCTGAGCTTCGTCTTGCCGGAATACCATCACGGCCTGCTAGCTCGCATCATGGTGCTGGCGGTCTTCGCCATGGGCTACAATCTGCTGTTCGGCTATGTCGGGCTGCTCAGCCTCGGCCATGCCATGTTTTTTTCAGCCGGGCTCTATGGCGCCGGCCTCGCCGTCATTCATCTCGGCTGGAGCGTATCTGCCGCCTTCGCAGCCGGGCTTGCCTGCGGCGCACTTCTCGCGCTGGCGATCGCGCTGCTGGCGCTGCGCACCTCCGGCGTCGCCTTCATGATCGTAACAATGATGTTCGCTCAGGTATTCTATCTCGTCATCCTCTATCTCGCCGCCTGGACCGGCGGCGACCAGGGCATGGTCGTACCGCAGTCGATGCGTGTCCTTGTCCTGGGCAGCACGTCGCTCGACCTCACCAACCCGACCGTGCGCTATATGAGCGCGCTGGCGCTGTTCTCGATCGTGCTGCTTATAAGCCTGGCCATAGTCCGCTCCGGCTATGGCCGCGTGCTGGTCGCCATTCGCGAGAACGAGGAGCGGACAAAAATGCTCGGCTACGATACGTTTTCCAACAAGCTCGCCGCCGTCCTCGTCTCCGGCACCATCTGCGCGGGTTCCGGCGCCGCCTATGCGCTGCTGTTCGGCTATGTCGGCTCGAGCTTCGCTTCGGTGCAGTATTCCATCCTGCCGCTGCTCTGGGTGCTGCTGGGCGGTGCTGCCACCACGCTCGGGCCGCTGATCGGCACGCTGTTCATGTACTATGTCATCGACGTCGCTAGCGGCTACACCTCCGCCTATCTGCTGATCGTCGGCATCGCGCTGATCCTGCTGGTTTTGTTTTTCCCAAAAGGCATTCTCGGCAGCATTCGCCAGCGCTGGCTCGGATGGCTGCCATGATGCCGCTTTTGACCACCAAAGACCTGTCGCGCAGTTTCGGCGGCTTGCGCGCCGTCGACGGCGTCGACTTCGCGCTGATGCCGGGCGAGATCCGCGCTGTCATCGGCCCCAACGGTGCCGGCAAGACCACCTTCGTCAGCCTGGTCAGCGGCCGCATCCAGCCCTCGTCGGGCACGATCATCTTCGACGGCGCCGATATCACCAGCCTGCCTGCCTACGCCAGGGTTCGCCTTGGCATCGCCTATACATTCCAGATCACCAGCGTCTTTGCCAATCTCAGCGCCTACGACAATGTTGCCCTGCCGGTGCAGCGCACGCTGACCGACAGCCGCTCGAAGGGCGCGGTTCACACCGGCGTCATGGCGGCGCTCGAGCGCACCGGACTTGCCGACTGGGCGCAAATGCCGGCCGGGCAGTTGTCCTACGGTCACCAGCGCCTGTTGGAAGTGGCGATGGGGCTGGCACTGAAGCCGCGGCTGCTGATCCTCGACGAACCGACGCAAGGGCTGGCCGACAGCGAGATCGACAATTTCATCGAGCTGGTGCGCGAGATCGCCGATAGCGCCACCGTGCTTTTGGTCGAGCACAACATGCCGGTGGTCATGCAACTCGCCGACCGCATCACCGTCTTCAACGCCGGCAGGATTTTAGCTGAAGGCACGCCCGAGCAGATCCGCGGCAATGCCGCGGTGCAGGACGCCTATCTGGGGACCACCCATGGCTGAGGCCCAGTCCAGGGCACTGACGATCTCCGGGCTTGATTGCTTCTATGGCGAGGTCCAGGTGCTCTATGGCCTCGATCTCGTCTTGAGCGAGGGCGAGGTGCTCTGCCTGTTCGGCCGCAACGGCGCCGGCAAGACGACGACGCTGAAGGCGATCATGGGCCTGGTGCCGGCAAGCGCCGGCTCGATCCGGCTCGAAGGGCGGGAATTGACCGGCCTGCCGGCGCACGAGGTGCCCAAGGCCGGCGTCGCCTATGTGCCGCAGGGCCGGCGGCTGTTCGCCGAGATGACGGTGGCTGAAAACATCGAGATCGGCCTGATGGCCCGCAACAAGGGCAAGGCGACGCGCGAAAACGTGCTCGATCTCTTCCCGCTGCTGCGCCAGCGCCTCAGGCAGCGTTCCGGCACGCTATCGGGCGGCGAGCAGCAGATGCTGGCCATGGCCCGCGCCCTGTGTCTGGAACCGCAGGTGCTCCTGCTCGACGAGCCGACCGAAGGGCTGATGCCGTCGATGATCGCCAAGATCCGCGAAACCGTTTCGAAGCTGCGTGCGCTTGGCGTGTCGACAATCCTTGTCGAGCAGCGCGTCGATGCCGTGCTCTCGGTCGCAGACCGCGTTTGCTTCATCGAAAACGGCCGCAATCGCGAGACGGTCGACGTTGAGGAACTGCGTGCTGATCCCTCGGCGGTCCGCCGCTATGTCGGCGTCGGCTGATCAGGCAAAAAACAGCAAGCCGGCGAGCAGGAAAGTCGGGATCAGCACGGCGCCCGACCACGCCATGTAGCCAAAGAAGCTCGGCATTTTGATGCCGCGATGCCTGGCAATGGCATAGACCATGAAATTCGGCGCATTGCCGACATAGGTGTTGGCACCCATGAACACCGCGCCGGCCGAGATCGCCGCCAGCGTCGAGGCGAGCTCGGTCATCAGATGCTGCGCATCGCCGCCGGCCAGCTCGAAGAACACCAGATAGGTCGGCGCATTGTCGAGGAAGGACGACAGCGCCCCGGTCAGCCAGAAATAAGCGAGATTGTCGGGCGCGCCGGTCGGCGAGCTGACCAGCAGCACCAACGGCGCCAGCGCGCCGTCGAGGCCGGCCCGCAATATGGCGACGACCGGCACGATGCAGATGAAGATGCTGGCGAACAGCTTCGCCACCTCGGCAATCGGCCCCCAGCTGAAGGCGTTTGCGCCGCGAAACTCCTTTGGCGAGACGACAAGCGACGTGAAGGCCAGTATCAGGATGGCGGCGTCGCGCACCAGATTCTGCAGCTCGAGGCTGACGCCCTGAAAAGAGAAACTCACTCCCGGCTTCCAGGCAGCGGAAATCAGGATCGCGGCGATCACCCCTGCCAGCAGCGGGATGTTGGCCAGGCCGCGAATGCGCACCTTGCTGTCGGGCGTCGGATCCTTGATCTTCGGCGCGCCTTCCTCCCGGTGATGCATGATGATGTCGATCGCCAGGAAAACCGCCAGCACCACGCCGGCGACGAACAGTGTCTCGGGCAACAGGTGAACTGTCGTCCAGAAGAAATCGACGCCGCGCAGGAAGCCGACGAACAGCGGCGGATCGCCGAGCGGCGTCAGCGACCCGCCGATGTTGGACACCAGGAAGATGAAGAAGATGACGACATGGGCGTTGAAGCGCCGGTTGTCGTTGGCGCGGATGAGCGGCCGGATCAGGATCATCGAGGCGCCGGTTGTGCCGATGATCGAAGCAAGCACAGCGCCGCCCAGCAACAGCCCGGCATTGACCAGCGGCATGCCGTGGATGTTGCCGGCAACGAAGATGCCGCCCGAAATGGTGAACAGTGCGAACAACAGGATGATGAACGACATATATTCGGTGAGCAGCGCGTGCAGCACCGCCTGCGTTGCCGACGGGATGCCGAAGGCGAGCGCCAGCGGCCCGATCACCAACGCTGCCCAGAAAGCGGCAATCTTGCCGTAATGGTGCTCCCAGGCATGACGGAAGAGCAACGGCCCGGTCGCGATGCAAAGCAATAGCCCGGCAAACGGCAGCACCCACCACAGCGACATGGCGGCGCCCGGCAATTCGTGCGCTTCGGCCGCGAGAACCGCTCCCGGAGAAAAGATTGCGGCAATCAGTGCAGCACTTGCCGTCAACGCCGCAAACCGCATGAAGCCCCTCAAAAGTCTGTCAGGTTCGGCTGGATGACGTTCAAATCAGTGCCACGCCGGCATCGCGCATCCGGCCCAGCATCCTCTCCACGGAGCCGTTGAGATCGATGCCGCGGCAGGCGTCGAGCCGCACGGACGTCTCAAAACCGAGCTTGACCGCGTCGAGCGCCGAAAAGGCGACGCAGAAATCCGTCGCTAGGCCGACCAGGGTCAGCGTCTCGATGTTCCGATCCCGAAGATAGCCGGCAAGGCCGGTCGGCGTCGTCCGGTCGTTCTCGAAGAATGCCGAATAGCTGTCGATCGCAGGACGGAACCCTTTGCGGATCACCAGCTCGGCCTTGCTCCAGGCGAGGCCCGAATGGAAATCCGATCCCAGGCTGCCCTGGATGCAGTGATCCGGCCACAGCGTCTGGTGGCCATAAGGCACATCGATCGTTTCGAACGGTTGCTTGCCGGGGTGGCTGGAGGCAAAGCTGGAATGGCCGGCAGGGTGCCAGTCCTGCGTCAGCAGGACGTGCTCGGTCCGCCGGATCAGGTCGTTGACCAACGGCACGATTTCGTCGCCGCCGGCCACTTCCAGGGCGCCACCCGGGCAGAAATCGTTCTGCAGGTCGATGACGACAAGCGCTTCGTCGGCCATGGAGCCTCCTTATTTTCTTGGTCTTGAGCTTAGGCTCCAATGAAAACGCGACCGGACGCAGAAACTTGACCAGATGGCCGGCTGCGTCAACCTCTCACGGCATAACAAATGCGTTCCGGGCGCACCGGTGCCCATAGCCGTGCAAACTCTGGCTTTGACAATTCCTGCCGGCTTGATATCATTTGCATACGAATGAATTTCCTGCCTTGCATGCTCGGGAAAATCTTTCGGCAGGATCCCCTCTCGGGAAGTCCATTCTGGGAAGGCAAAGCGTGATCCGTTACGCAAAACCCACCACGGTCGACGAGGCCCTCGCTTTGCTGGGCGGAGGACAATGGCGCATCCTCGCCGGCGGCACCGACTTCTATCCGGCACAGGGCAGCAAGCCTTTCCGCGACAATGTCCTCGACATCAATGGCTTGGCGGCATTGCGCGGCATTGCCGAAGCCGAGAACCATTGGCTCGTTGGCGCGCGCACCACCTGGACCGATCTCGTCCGCCATCCGCTGCCGGCGGCTTTCGACGCGCTGAAGCAGGCGGCGCGGGAAGTCGGCTCGGTGCAGATCCAGAACGTTGCCTCGATTGCCGGCAATCTTTGCAATGCCTCGCCGGCCGCCGACGGCGTGCCGGCGCTGCTGGTGCTCGACGCCGAGGTCGAACTGCGTTCCTCGGTGGCGACCCGGCATCTGCCCCTTGCAGAATTCATCCTCGGCAACCGTCGCACCGCTCTGCAGCCCGGCGAAATGGTCACGGCAATCCGCATTCCCAAACCCGCGACCGCCGGCAGCTCCGCCTTCGTGAAGCTTGGCGCACGGCGTTATCTCGTCATCTCCATCGCCATGGCCGCCGCACGCCTGGCCATCGAAGATGGCATCGTCAGGAACGCGGTCGTCGCCGTCGGGTCCTGCTCGGTCGTCGCCACGCGCTTGGCGGGCGTCGAGGCGGCGCTGCGCGGCCGTCCGGTCGGCCCCGCGCTGGCCACTGCCATCCAATCCGCGCCAATGGACGAGCTGTCGCCGATCGGCGACGTGCGCGGCAGCGCCGAATATCGGCTGGATGCGGCGCGCGAGATCGTTGCCCGTGCCGTGCTTGGTGCTGTGGGCGCTATTCCCGGCGAAAGGGTGGCAGCATGATGGGCATGGAGCGCGCCGACATCGCCTTCGAGGTCAACGGCGCCGCCGTCAGCGTTTGCGTGCCGCCGGTGCGGCGGCTATCCGCCGTGTTGCGCGACGAGCTGCGGCTGACCGGCACCAAAATCGGCTGTGATGCCGGCGACTGCGGCGCCTGCACGGTGCTGGTCGACGGCGAGCCGGTCTGCGCCTGCCTGATGCCGGCGGCTTCCGCCTCCGGCACCGTGGTGACGACCGTCGAAGGTCTCGGCGATGGCAGGCTGTCGGCGCTGCAGGCCTCGTTTCTCAGCCATGGCGCAGCACAATGCGGCGCCTGCACGCCCGGCCTGCTGGTCGCCGCAACGGCACTCCTGGACAGGACGCCTTACCCGAGCGAGGCCGAAACGCAGGATGCGCTGGGCGGCGTGCTCTGCCGCTGTACCGGCTACCGCAAGATCGTCGCCGCGGTGATGGATGCTTGGCGCCACGCCGATGGTCTCGATCCGCGCATGCCATTGTCCGGCCATGCCGTCGGCTCCTCTCCGATCCGCCTCGATGGCGTGCCGAAAGTCACCGGCGTCGAAAAATTCGGCGGCGATTCCTTTCCCATGGATGCACTGTCGGTGCTGGTGATCCGCTCGCCGCATTATCATGCGGCCTTCAGCTTCGGCGATCTCGATGGCTGGGTGAAATCCCGTCCCGGCATTGCCGGCGTCTTTACCGCCGCCGACATTCCGGGAAAGAATTGTTTCGGCGTCATCGCGCCCTTCGCCGACCAGCCGGCGCTGGCCGAAGCATTTTCGCGCTTTCGCGGCGAGGCGGTGGCGCTGGTTGCCGGCGAACGCGAGGCCATCGTCGATCTCGACCTTGCCGATTTTCCTGTCAGTTGGACCGAATTGCCGCATTTTCTGGAGCCTTGCGAAGCACAGGCCGGCGCTGCGTCACTGGTCCATGAAAACCGGCCCTCGAACTTGCTCACCTCCGGCTTCGTCGAGCGTGGCGACCCCGAGGCCGCCCTTGCCGGTGCGGCTTTCGTCGTTTCCGGCGCCATCGACACCTCCTATGTCGAGCATGCCTATATCGAACCGGAAGCCGGCTATGCCTTCATGGACGGCGATACGCTGGTCGTCGTCGCCTGCACGCAGGCCCCCTATATGGACCGCGACGACACGGCAAAAGTGCTCGGCCTTGCCCCGGAAAAGGTGCGCATCGTGCCGACCGCCACCGGCGGCGGCTTCGGCTCCAAGCTCGATGTCTCGCTGCAACCGCTCATCGGCCTCGTCGCCATGAAAACCGGCCGGTCGGCGGCACTCGCCTATACCCGCACCGAATCGATGATCTCGACCACCAAGCGCCATCCCGCTCGGATGAGAGCGAGCATCGGCGCCGATGCCGACGGCCGCGTCACCGGCATGGTCTTCGCCGGCGATTTCAACACCGGCGCCTATGCCAGCTGGGGGCCGACGGTCGCCAACCGCGTGCCGGTGCACGCCTCCGGCCCCTATGCGACGCCGAACTATCGCGCCGAAGGCCGCGCCATCCACACCAATGGCCCGATTGCCGGCGCCTTTCGCGGCTTCGGCGTGCCGCAGGCGACGATCATGCAGGAGACCCTTTATGACGAGCTGGCCGACAAGCTCGGCATGGACCGGCTCGACTTCCGCTTGAAGAACTGCCTTCGGAACGGATCCGAAACAGTTACCGGGCAGCGGCTCGAGTCGGGCGTCGGCATCGCCGACTGCCTGGAGGCCCTCCGCTCACATTGGCAGCGTGCCCTTCGCGATGCCGAAGCGTTCAATGCCGGCAGCAGCATCAAAAAACGCGGCGTCGGCGTGGCCTCTTGCTGGTACGGCTGCGGCAACACCTCGCTGCCCAATCCGTCGACCATCAAGGTCGGCATCTCGGTATCGGGTGAAGTCGTCCTGCATCAGGGGGCGGTCGATATCGGGCAAGGTTCGAACACTGTCATCGCGCAGATCTGCGCCGACGCGTTGGGGCTTCCGCTTGAAAAGCTCCGGCTGAAAGGCGCCGACACGGCGATCACCCCCGACGCCGGCAAGACATCGGCCTCGCGCCAGACCTTCGTCACCGGCAAGGCCGCCGAAAAGGCCGGCCGCGCCTTGCGCGATGAGATCTTGCGTTTCGCCAATGTCTCGGAAAAGGCGGCGATTGCGCTGGACGGCACAAGTCTGAGCATCGGGGAAGGCGAAGCGACGCGCCGCATCGATCTTTCCTCGCTGAAGGCAGACGCCGAAGGATTCGTCTTCCGGGCCGAGGAAAGCTACGACCCGCCGACGCAGCCGCTCGATGCAAAAGGTCAGGGCAAACCTTACGCCGTCTATGGCTATGGCGCCCAGATCGCCGAACTGGAGGTCGACCTCAGGCTCGGCACCGTGAAGCTGATAAAAATCACCGCCGCGCACGATGTCGGCAAGGCCATCAATCCCTTGCTTGCTGAAGGCCAGATCGAGGGTGGAATCGCCCAGGGCATCGGCATGGCGCTGATGGAAGAATACATCCCCGGCCGCACCGAAAACCTGCACGACTATCTGATCCCGACGATCGGCGACGTGCCGCCGATCGAGACCATCTTGATAGAAGTTCCGGATCCGGAAGGACCCTTCGGCGCCAAGGGTTTGGGCGAGCATGTGCTGATCCCGACGGCGCCGGCGATCCTCAACGCCATACGCCATGCCGCCGGTGTGGTGGTCACCAAAATTCCGGCGACGCCGACCCGCATCCGCGCCGCCATCCTCGACAAGGAGGCGCGCCGATGAGCGAGCTTGCCGAACGATTCGAGACACACGATCCCGGCGAGAAGCTGGTGGCGGAGAAGATCCGCTGCGATGCCTGTCCGGTCATGTGCTACATCGCCGATGGCCGCACCGGCGCCTGCGATCGCTACGGCAATGTTGGCGGCAGGATCGTGCGGATGGATCCGCTGACCATCCTCGACCACGCGGCCGAGACAGGCGGCGCGGTCGTGCCCTTTGCCGAGGAAGGCAAGGGCTGGGACGGCGAACTGGTCAACACCGGCCGCCGCTTCGTCACCGCGATCGGCGCCGGCACCACCTATCCCGACTACAAGCCGGCGCCCTTCATCGTCAGCCAGGAGGTCGAGGGCGTCGATCTGGTCACCGTCGTCACCGAGGGCATCTTCTCCTATTGCGGCGTCAAGGTGAAGATCGACACCGACCGTCATATCGGCCCCGAAACGGCAACGGTCCGTGCCGAAGGCGAGGCGATCGGCCATGTCACCACCGGCGAATACGGCTCGCAGATGCTGTCGCTGGGCGGCGTGCATCATTTGACCGGCGGCTCAAAGGCTGAAGGGCGCGCCACCTGTGATGCCATGCTCAGGCTGTGCAACCGCAAGCCGGTCGAGCTCGTCATCGACGGCGGCGCCACCGTCATCGTCGAAGCCGGCAAACCGCCTGTCATCGACGGCAAACTCGAGCAGCGCATGCGCGTCGGCTGCGGTTCGGCCACCATAGGCATGTTCGCCACCCAGTGGCGCGGCCTTGTCGACGAGGTGGTGGTGGTCGACGACCACATCACCGGCGTCGTCTCCGAGCATCAGGCGGGCAAGGTGCTTGGCTGGCAGGATACCGGCATCAAGATCATCGGCCGCCGTTCGACGCCGGGCCGCTATTTCAAGGTGTCGGAGCCCGGCCTCGGCTGGGGCGGCACCAATATCTCCGACCCGCTGTCGATCCTTGGTGAATGGAGCGCCAAAAAGGGTGCGCGCCCCGGCATGTCGCTGCTGATGGTCTCGACCACCGGTGAGCAATTCGCCTATTACGAGCTCGACGACGAATTGAAGCCGGTGCAGAAACCGTTCCCGGAGCGGCTGCGGAAGTCGGTTGAACTGATCGAGGACAATTGCGAGCCGGCGCTCTGCACCGTGCTTTTCGTCGGCGGCGCCGGCGGCTCGCTGCGCGCCGGCGTCACCGAGAACCCGGTCAATCTGACCCGCTCGGTGCAGGGCCTCAAGACCTATGTGACGGTCGGCGGCGCGCCGGTCTATGTCTGGCCGGGCGGCGGCATCACGCTGATGGTCGACGTCATCCGCGTGCCGGAAGGCGCCTTCGGCTATGTCCCGACGCCGGCGCTGGTGGCGCCCATCGAATTCACCATGCGCCGCGACGATTATGTCAGGCTCGGCGGCTATGAAGCCGAAATCCGCAGCGTCGACGATATCCTGGCCAAGGGCGGCGAGTATCTCAACCCGCGCCGCGGTAAGGCCGCACCTCGCGACAATCCCTGGCCGCCGCTGGTGCAGCTGCGGCGCGCGACGACAAATGGGGCAGGGTGATGAACGGCCCGCAGGCGCATTGGCTCGAGGACGGCCGAAGGCTTCACCTCAATCATGGGCCGATCGATCTGATCGTCGAGGCCTTCGGCGAGGCGAGCGAATGCCGCGCCGCCTATCATCAGGCGGCAACGCGCTTCCAGACAATCCTGCCCGAACTGGTCGAAGAGTTGCCCGAACTGCGTCGCCAGGCGCCGCTGCGTCCTCGCATGTTTGTCGGCCCGACGGCACGTCGCATGGAAGCGGCGGTCGTTCCGCTAGCGAATCAATTTATCACACCGATGGCGGCCGTCGCCGGCTCGGTAGCCGACGAAGTGCTTGGCGCGCTGCTCGCCGGCCGCCGGCTCGAGCGCGCCTATGTCAACAATGGCGGCGACAGCGCGATCCATCTCGGCCACGGCCAGTCGATGACGCTTGCCATTGCCCGAACAGGTCACGGACTGGCAGACCGTCTCACGATCCGCGCCGAAGACGGGATCCGCGGCGTCGCAACAAGCGGCTGGCGCGGCCGTTCGTTTTCGCTCGGCATCGCCGACGCTGTCACCGTGCTGGCGCGGACGGGTGCTGAAGCCGACGCCGCCGCGACCTTGATCGCCAACGCCGTCGATCTGCCCGGTCATCCCGCCGTTACGCGCGTACGGGCGCGCGATCTCGCCCCGGACAGCGATCTGGGCGACCGACAGGTGACGCAAGACGTAGGGCCACTGTCCGCCGTCGAAATCGCTACCGCGTTGGACAGCGGGCTTGCCGTGGCGGAAGACTTTCGGCGGCGCGGCCTGATTGCCGCCGCGGCGCTTTTCCTCGACGGTCAGGCGCGCATCGCAGGTCCGATGGCGCTCGCCAATAAAGTTTTAGAGAGGGAAATTGCCCATGCCTGAGTTTCCGATCCGCAAGATCGCCGTGCTGACCGAAGAGATTTTTCACGAAGGCGGGCCGGTGGCGAAGGTGCCGCGGCGCCGCGCCGCGGCCATGGCCGTGGTGAAGAACCCGTTCGCCGGCCGTTACGTCGAGGAACTGCAGAGCGCGATGGAGGATTTGAAGCCGCTCGGGCTGCTGCTCTCCGACAGGCTCATTGCCGCATTGGGCGGCGACGTGAAACAGATCGACGGTTATGGCAAGGGTGCCATCGTCGGCGCGGCGGGCGAGCTGGAGCATGGCGCGCTGTGG
Source organism: Mesorhizobium sp. M1163 (assembly GCF_040318415.1). NCBI lineage: Bacteria > Pseudomonadati > Pseudomonadota > Alphaproteobacteria > Hyphomicrobiales > Phyllobacteriaceae > Mesorhizobium > Mesorhizobium sp. M1163. Next base: position 137,489 of record NZ_JAMYMF010000016.1, read on the forward strand.
CATGTGCCGGGCGGCTATGCCATGCGCGAACGGCTTGGCGACGCCAAGTCGATCGTGCCGTCGTCGAAGAAGGTCGGCGGCTTCGGCGCGCGGCTCGATGTGCCGCTCGGCCACATCAACGCGGCCTATGTGCGCAGCCATTTCGATGCCATGGAAATCGGCATCAGCGATGGCCCGCGTCCCGACGAGATCCTGTTTTGCCTCGCAATGACCTGCGGCCCGCGCGTACATGACCGCATGGGCGGGCTGGCTGCCAAGGACATCAAGGCATGGGATGGGCTGAGGTGAGCGCCGAAGACAATCTGCTCAAGCTGGTCGAGGCCGAGGAACCTGACGAAAACGACTATCGCTTGCAGGAGCAGGTCGGCTTTATCCTGCGCAAGGCGCACCAGCGCCATGTCTCGATCTTCGCCGCACACATCGCCGATCTGACGCCGCCGCAATTTGCCGCCTTGGCCAAATTGCGCGACGTCGGCGAGACCTCGCAGAACCAGCTTGGCAGCCTGATCGCCATGGATGCGGCGACGGTGAAAGGTGTCATCGACCGGCTGAAAGCGCGAGGCTTTGTCGAACTTAGCAAACACGAAGTCGACAAACGGCGCCTGCTGGTCAATCTGACGGCCGAGGGGCGCGACGCGATCGAGCGGCTGATTCCGCTTGCCCGCGAGATTACGCAGGAAACGCTGGCACCGCTTTCCGCCAAGGAGGCGGCCATTTTCATGAAGCTGCTGGCCAAGCTGGCTTAGGGCGGCGCTGCCACGAGAGAATGGCCTGACTTGGCAAGGCTTAGCTTGCTCGTCCACATGAAATGGGAAGGGTGGCGGCGTATCAGTCGGGGGGTGCCTTAGGAGGATGTGGTTAGCTCCTCGGTTGTCGATTGACACTAAAGGTGGTTGGATCGATCAAAACGGGGGCGTTGGTGGGGGAGCTTATTGAAGGCGACGATGGATCGCCTGTAGAGGTGGTCGGCGCTTGGGCCAAAACCAAGCACGAGTATCTATGTCGCTATGTCGACATCAGTCGCGGTGTTCGATCGAAATGGCTCGACCAGGGAAAAGCTGGCGCAACTCTGATTGATCCGTTCTGTGGACCAGGCAGGTGCAGGATTCGCGGTACCAGCGAATTTATTGATGGCGGTGTGGTTGCCGCCTGGAAAAAGAGCGCCGACAGCAAAACGCCATTCTCCGCGGTATATATCGGAGACATCGAAACCGAGCGGGTTGAGGCTTGCGGGAACTGTCAGGAATTCTGTGCGCGAGGCCGGTTTCGTCATTGGCTGACGAACCTTTCGCCGAAGACGACGGCGAACTGGGTCTT